>MGRI01000022.1 GCA_001798105.1 Deltaproteobacteria bacterium RIFCSPHIGHO2_02_FULL_40_11 | reverse complement strand
ACCAAATTCGCATCGCCAATTAAGGTTTCGTCCAGAAGACGGGAGAGGTAGGTGATGAGAGCAGACGTACTGTCATCCCCGCGAAAGCGGGGATCTGAATTGATCCCCCGGTCAAGCCGGGGGATGACATCATGCCATTCCGCCAATAGCGCTTCACACTGATCGGCAAAGGCTAAGGGAGATAAAAAAAAATGGAGAAGGAAGAAGAGAGAGATTCCTGAAATCCTCACATCCCCTCCTCTAATCCCGCGGCATAGCGCACGAGGTGGCGAAGCTGTTCTTGTTCATAATCCGAATAATCATCAAATGGAATTCCTGTCAGATGCTCCATGTGGGTTAGAAGATCATCCACCACGCGCTCTAACACTCTGCGATCTTTTTTAAAGATGGGATGAATGGCAACATTTCTCACGCGTCGGATCCATCGCTCTAAGGGTCTTTTTTCATGCGCTATGTTGCGCCATCTTATTTTTTCCATGGCCCTCAGATGTTCCTGAGCAGGCATATAGGTCTCCTCATTAAACACATCACGCAAAAAGCGTTCTAAAGATTGTTTGGCTTGCCCTAAAAACCGCTCAACCTCTGGAGGAATATCTTTGGCATCATTTTCGGAATAAAAAGAGGTTTCATCGACTGGAAACTTTGTATCATCGGCCATCGCTAAAACATCTTTAATCGTGGCACTATCAAATTCTCTGTAAAATCCCCGCTCACATCCCATCCGTCTCGATTCCATCGCAAACTGCATCAAAGCTGGATTGGTTTGGTTCACCGCAGCAAACATGACTTGAATGGGCGTATCCCGATCGATGGCATTTCTGGCCCGTTGAAGCTCTGCCATATTAATGTCTGCTTGACCATCGGTCATCAGTAACATGTTGGCAGCCGCCAAAGGCTCTCCTGCTTTTTTCTCAGCATCGGCAATCAATGCAAAGGCTTGAAGAAGCGCTTTTTGAATATTAGTCCCCCCATTGGTATTATGAAGTTGGCTTTGATAGTTTCGAATCACATCTAAGGCTTCCTGGGTATTGGTCACGCGTACGGGCTTTTTGGGAGTCGTATCAAATGGCACAATCACCACCCGATGCCTGTGCCGTCCACTCGGGGAAAGATCACTTAACGCACGCGCCGTAAAAGCTCCAATAAGGCCGGCTTGAAAGCGCGCTGGATCTCCATTCATACTTCCTGAAGTGTCATATAAAATAATTGTAATACGCTCGGCTTCTTCAGTGCCATGACCGGCTGGAATATCAACCCGTTTTCGTCTTGTAATCACAAACGCCGTTCCCTCTCTAATATTTTCTTCCAACGTTTTTCCTGGCTGTCCCATCATGGCCCTTGATAAATCGCTAAACCGTTGCAGAGGTAAAAGATCTCGTCCCATGGGGCGAGCACTGTCTTTTTGCCACGTTCGAATCTCAATAAACTCGGGCCGAGGTGTTGCATTTAAAATAAAATCGGAATGCGGTCCTAAAATAGAAAGCAAACGGAGATCTGTTAATTTTCCGCCTCGTAAACCTTTGGCAATGGCTCGGGTAGGTGCATTGGGCCCTGCCATTTCAAAATCATACTGTTGTTTTAGGAGCAACCGAACGACAGAAGGTAAATTTCGCACCAGTTGGTTCACAATAAAAATATCGTGACTATCAGGGTGAGCCAATGCTTTTAATCTTTCCTGAGCTTCCTTCAGGAGTGCCATCAAATCCACTGGAATGGCTATGCGCCCTTGTCTATCTAAGGTACGCACATAAAGCTCGATCGCTTTTCTGAGACGATATAATTCCTGATACGTGACATTCACACTTCTCGAATCGAGTGTTAACGCAATTTCATCCAGCCAATTTTTTACAGAGGGATGCTCTTTTTCATGAATCGATAGTGCTTCTTCATAAAGCGCTAGGGCGGCTTCATTGCCCCCTTCTTTTAAAAGGGCCGACAGTTGATGTAACTTTTCCATCGTTTGAGGGGAAGCCTGTGTGGGTTGAAGCGCCATTTTTAACAAAAGACGAAAGACTCTTTCGATGAGAGGATTTCGATCTTGCGTAGGGGCTAGCTCTAAAGATCCTAGTTCCAACGACTCTAAGAGCTGATCTTTATTTTCTTCAAAGGCATCTTCCTCAAGCTTCTCTTGCGCCTCCGGCTCTTTTTTATCTTCTAAACGTTTTTTTGTAGCCTCTTCAATGCGCTTCATGAGCTCTTTTTCAGTTAACGATTGCCCTTCAGACGAACTTTCGCTTTCGGAAGCTGGGTCTTGATCTTCTTCTTCCTTGTTTTGTTCCCAATCGGGGTACTCTGTTTTTTCTTTTTCTCGGGAATCTTTCTGATCTTTTTTTCTGGGGGTGGGATCGAAGGCCTGCCACTGGCCATCCACAAATACTTCTACCCAGGCATGCGCTTCAGACGGAAAAATTAAATAACTTTTAATCTCTCCTTTTTTACTCGGCCCCCTTTTTCCTCGCATCCCTGCCCGAACTCGACAGGCAATTCCATACACATCTCTGAGAATGGCCGTCATGATAAAGGCTGCCATATCGCACTGAAAGGCTCCGGATTTCAATGCTTCAATAGGATCTTTTTCAGGACGCGGCCCTAAACTATAAAGATATTTTGTTGCAATAAATTCTTCGACCGCTTTTGCCACCGCTAAAGGAGGAGTGTCCTGTGGCACTTGATGAAAAAGCTCAACTTGAACATCCTCCGGCCATTCTTCTTTTCCTATACCCACAGGGCGTGTATAAATTTCTTTAAGATGCGGAGGTAACACCTGAGAGGATTCTTCTAATAAAGGAATATGAATTTCATCGAACGGTTCTGTAAGCGTTAAAATATATTCGCCGGTCTCAGCGCGAGAAATTTTTGCTCTAGGGTCTGTGGGTTGCAGAGGCTTATGACCTGTCGGTAAAAATAAAGAGACTGGACTTTTTCCATAAGTTCGAACGATCATTTCTTTGCCGGTTGTGATAGAACGCGACGGCGTTTGAAGCCCAATGGGAAGAGAGGTTTGTCGGAAGGGATGGGGAACACCTCTTACAATTTCAGAAAAAAAACGCTGTCCAAAATACAGCGTTTTAAAATTAACCTCTGCAATCACATGTTTTTTTTTGGAAGATGCCCCTTCATTGCCTAAAAGATTTTTGGTATGAGGCTGATACTCCTTGGGTAGCTCCTGATATTCTGGCGGAATATCTTCTTCTTGTTTTTTTTGTTTTTTCTTATCTCCTTTCTCTTTTTCGTCTGGCTTTGTTTGCTGACCTTCGCGATCTATAACTACCTCTGGTGTTTTAAATCGATAGACATAATCATGTGCATAACGGAGAGCTAAAAGATTGGACTGCAAATCTAACTGATGCGCTCTTTTATTTTTTAAAGCACGCTCTGTTTCTTTTAAAAGACTTAAAACAAACTCTCTATCTAACTCTTTTTGTCCTAAGTAATACGCCTGAAATACATCCAACGCTCCTACGAGAGGGCTATCCTTCCACTTTCCAGGAGTCTCTTCTCTTCTTAAAAGCCTTTGAAAAAGACTGGCGCCTTCATCTTCTGTAAAGACCAACCGAAAGGGATCTTCAAAGGGAGCCAAGGTATCCACATAGGCATCGATTTGAGATTGAAGGCTTGCAAGAAGATCATCTTCTTTCTGATCTAAAAAACGTTCACAATCAGTGGCCCATGTGGACCAGCTCAAAAAAAATAAAATAAAAAAAAGAATTTTTTTTAGCTGCATCAGTCACCTGAATGGCTGGACAGAAGCGCTTCAAACGAAGTTCCTTGAATATCCTGAGGATGTTCTCGAGTAGCCGTAACCCGAAGCTTAATTTGATCTTGCACCTCAGAAATTAATTTTAAAAAGATTCTTTGAAACCGCTCTTGCTCAGCTCTTACATTTGAAATCAGTCGCTCTTCTCGCAAATCTCTCGCACGCGAAGGATCTAAGGTTTGACCAAAATCAACTTCGATCGTTGGAACTCCTTTTGATTTTCCTTTCAAAGAAGGCCCTAAAGACAAATGAGTTTCTCCAGAAGAAAGTGTCGTCATCACCAAATACGCACGCCACAAAGACAAAGGATCAAGTTGAATTTTTTCAGAAACCATTTTTTCTAACACTTTGTCATCAGCCAATGGAGAAAGTAAAAAATCAAGACCTGCTGAAAGCAGGACAATATCTGGAATTTGCTGACGCAACCGTTCTGAAAAATCTGCTGAAGGATAATACACAAAAGGCTCATCCATAGGCGCCTGGGCATGAAGCTGCTCAGACGCTCGTACCGCTTCAAACGTCGCCCCACGCATTTGATCTGCAAGACTACGATAGACCGCCATCATTAAATCTGACGGCTCAAACAAAACAGAGAGCAGTTGCCGAAGCGATGCCCAATCAATTTGAGGCGCTTCGACGAATACTTCATCTTTTAAAACTTCTGGAAAGCTAGGAGCCAAGGCTTTTAAATATCGAAGCCTTGCCAGTCTTTCATCTAAGATGGCCTGATCTTGAAGAGCTAACCAGTTATAGGTGAAGGCTTTCAATTGAATACGGTTTAAAAGCGCAGGAGCGGTAGAACCTTGTCCATTTTCCACAAAATATTGAAATAATTCGGGAAGAGAAGCATTACTTGTCACAAACAAGGTTTCAAGTCGTGCTGGGATAACCTGATTTCCAGCTAAGATTTCTCTTTCGTTTAAAAGACTTAAAAGCGCGGCCAAGGCAGCGGGGTTTCCTTTCTCGGCTTCGTCAATGAGCGCCACTGTATAATCTGCCATACTCCCTTTGGTGTTAATTTCAAATCGCCCTTCTTTGGCCGCTTCAAAATTTTGCCCTCCCGTAAACGCAGATTCTGGAATCATCTGATGAAGCTGTAATTTAAAGGGAGCTTCGGCTTCAGCCGCCATCATCCAATTGACCACGGCAGACTTGGCTCCTCCCGGAGGACCATAGAGCATCATATGATTTTTAGAAAGTCGGGCCACCGTTGCTGCATGATGGATGGCGCCTAACCCCCGAAAACGCTGATCAAAAAGACGAATGCGTGTGCGAAGGCCATCTCTGGCCTCTTTTAAGGCTTGAAGCCCTTCTTTTGTAAGCCCTTGAAATTCAAAGGATTTTGATAGCTTTACCAGCTTTTGAGATGGCGCCCCTAGGGCACGTTCACAAGGATCTTTACTCCCATAAACATTCCAAGACAGCAAAAAAAACGGAATAAAAAGAACAATCGTCAATCGTTGAAATAACACAAAAATTCTCTTTTCTGGAGGGGGTTCTTAATACCATTTAAAAAGCCTATTTTCAAGGCATATTTTTATTTATCGATCCAGCGAGGCTACAAACTTTTTTACTTCCAAAAGCGCTTGATCGGTGTCTCTGATAATGAGCGTGTTTGTGGGTCTATCAACGGACAAAGAACCACGCGTAGATAAAAACGGATACAGGTGTTTTGTGAGTTGCGATGCTTCTCTTTGATGAAGCGGTAAGAATAAAATATTTAAGGGGTGGAGCATTTCTTGGGCTTTGAGGGCTTTGTAGGTAAGTTGCTTTTCTTGATTTAAGGCTTTCAGTGTTGAAACCCGTAAGATATTTTCTTGTTTGACGTATCCCAGGCCATAAGCTTGCAAGATGGCAATAAAGGCTTGATCCCAAGGCACGCGAACCAGGCGTAGGGTTAGTTTTCCTTCGATGTCACGACCCGCAATAATATTATAGTCTGCGGCCTGAGAAATCATTTTTAAAACATGGTGAAGTTCTGTGTCTTTGGTTTGAAGCGATATTTTTCGTCCAGGAAGCGTCGTTGGCGATGTTAGGTAACTTTGAAAAGCAATTTCGTCCATTTGAGAGGGGAGGATTTTTGCTAAAACAGGTTTTGGAATTTCAACAATCAATTGATTTGCCTCTTTTTTAAAAGAAGGAGCCACATCTTCTTTAAAAGAAATTTCAATAACAGTGCTTGGATAAGGCGCTTGTGTTGTTCGAGGGGCAATCTTTTTTACAAAACTTTCTTCTTGGTCAATCACTTGGGTTTCTAAGGAAGCATCAAGGCCTAAGTTTTTAAATTCTAAAACAAGCATTCTGTCTTTTCTTTCAACCTGATGTTCAAAGGGTTGGTTTGCCGTAATGACAATTTGTTCCAGCTCCCCTTCCGTATTTCGTTCAATGGATTCAATTTTATTTTGAAGGGTTTCTTCTTGAGGGGCTGTTTCTAAAGTATCTTTGGGTGCGGAAGGCGTAGATGGAAAAATTTCATCATCAATGTGTGGTGCCCCTGTTTCCATTTCTGTTTGTTTTTGTTCTGCGAGATCTTCTTCGGATGCTTCCAAGCGCATTTCCTCTGCTTCTTGGGCTGTCGTGAGATCTTCAGATTGTGGCGAAGGTGGGGGGGAAGTTTCTGTTGTAGCAGGTTCAAATGCTTTTCCTGTTTTTCGAAAATCTAAACGTACGCCATATTCTGTTTTACGTGTTGTAAAATCCACATCTTCTTTTAGGTTTAACCAAACTTGTCCAAACTGCGTGCCTTCAGAATCAATATTTTTGGTATCAATCGATTGAATTGCAGGATCTTTCATTTTGCGAGGGTGTTTCACATCGGACACATCCACCCCCTGGAAACTTAAGAAAATCGCGCGAGGCTTTTCACTTTTTTCCGCATAAAAGTTTTGAACAGGGTTTGTTGTAAAAAAACCCAAAAAGGCCACATCATCTTTGGTTGTGTATTTAATTTCATCCAAATACGTGCGATTTGGATCTCGTGTTTTTCGGCTTGCGCATCCGAAAAATGTAACTGCTAGTAAAAAGCCAATGATGAGGCTCTTAAGGTTCATATTTATGGATCTGAAATCGAAAACGTAATTTTGCCAAAACGACCCGCTACTATGACCATGTTATCATCAATTTTGGTGACTTTACCATCCTTTTTGCCTATTTTTGTGCCAACCTGGGCAAAAAAGGTTTCCCCCTCTGGGGTTTCAAAGAGGGCCATATTTTGATCCGTATTCCACAAAATGGCTTGGAGTTTCAGGGTTTGTAGGTCGTAAGAGGCTAGATTTTTGGGTTTTTCAGCCGGAACCGTAAGATGCGGGGGTTCAAACGGATTTCTGGCGCCAAGCCCAACCGTCGCAAAGAAAAGGATTAAAAGGAATCGTTTCATGAGGCATCTCCACTTTTGGCGTAGGTTAAAAGGCGTATATGTGTCGAAATGACCATTTTCCCTTCTTTTTCTTCGGGTTGCGTCATTTCCAGATTTGAAATTTTACTTTTGGGTGAAAGCGTTTCTAATTCTTTTAAAAAAGAAAGAATTTCATGGAAGGTGCCAGAAAGCGTAATGTCAATGGGAAGCTCAATCACGGGGCCCAAAGATCTTTCCAAAAGCGGTTTAAATCTTAAAAGTTCAATGCCATATTTTTTACCCTGAAGGGTCCAATCCGAAAGAAGGGTTGCGGTATCTAACTTGTCTGGCAATGCAGAAAGCATATCTTGTGGAATCGGTTTTTGGGGCGGTTGTTTTAGGCTTTCTTGCCGAAGCGATTGCTTTTCCTTTTCAAGTGCATCCATTTGGATTTGAATGCGTCCGACTTCGCTTTTTGTTTGGTGAATGACTTTTTCTTGAGGTGTATAAATGCCCACATAAAAAAGGACAAGTAAGAGTAAGGCCAAAATAAATAAAAAAATCAATCGCAGGGAAGAGGTTAGCGGTGTCATGTTTTCTCCAAGTCGCAGATAATTGTAAATTTATGGATAATATTTTTATTCAGCATGCTTTTTTCTGCAAGCATGAGCTGGACATTCTTTAAAAGCGATACTTTTTCTAAACTTTTCATAAAAATTGAAATGTCTTTATGGTGTACTGCAAATCCCTGCAGCGTTAATTTAAAATCTTTCATTGCGACATAACTCATCCAAGCATTTTGAGGTATTTGGTCTGAAATCTCAGAAAGGGTCTTCAGCATTTCTTTGGAACGAAATGTCTCTAGCATCTCTAGCTTTGGAAGTTTGGTTTGAGAACGGTTTGGACGCTGATCTCGCAAATTGGAAACCTCATCTTGGAGAGACAAAAACTTTTTGGTAAGTTGATCTTTTTGGGTTGCGAGTTCCTGCGCGGTTTGCGTTAGGTTTTGGTAAAACGTAAACAAAAAAGCTATTTCAAAAAACAGAATGACAAATGCAAACAGCAATACAAAAATAGACTGCCGATATTTTCTTTTTTGGGGTGTTTGAATTTTTGTTTGTGTTTTACCCACATCTCGCCCCAATAAATTTATTTTTGTTTTTTTCATGTATTCTTGCTCCGAGTTGCAAGCCCACAGGCGACCGAAAAGATTGGGGCCAAGTCTTCAAGATAAAGGGGATTAAACTCTTTTTCAGATATGTCTAGTCCTGTAAAAGGATTTAGAATGTCTGCTTCACAGCCAAAGTGCTGGGCGGTCCATTCCAAAAGAGGCGGAATTTTTGCAGTTCCTCCACTGAGGAGTATTTTTTCAATATGTGCTTGTGGAAACGCCGTTAAATATAAATTAAAAGCTTGCCCCAGGTTTTCAAAAAAACTTTGACACGCAACTTCTATAATTTCTTTTGTGTTTTCGGGGAGATTTTTTTCTTTATAGGTGCTCATTTTAAGTGTTTCAGCTTCCGTGAAACTTAAATGAAGTTTTTCGCGCAAGGTTTCTGTAATTTGATGACCGCCAAAATCAAATGTGTGGTGAAATTGGTAGAGATTGTTTACAAAAATAATGACTTGCGTAAAGGCCGCCCCCACATGAACCACTGCGGTCGGCTCTGGTGGCAACTGTATGTATTCTGTAAGATTGGAAATGGCAGAGGGCACGGTATCTACAAAAGCAGGTTTTAAATCTGCCCCCTGGATTGCAGAAATAAATGTTTTTAAAAACTTCTTTTTAACGCCAAGCAACATAAAATCAACGCTTTGTGCAGTGGAATTTTCTGTAGAGAGGGCGTGATAGTCTAAGTTTAAATCATCAGGGGGATGCGGGAGGTATTGTTCTGCAATCATAGGAAGTTGCGCCTCGAGCTCTTCATAAGAAATTGCAGACAAAGAAATTTTTTTGGAAAAGACTTGATCTCCCTGGACTGCAAAGGCAACGGATTTTGCACGAAATTTCTCCTTTTCAAAAAGTTCCCGAATAGCAGCTTCCAGGGTCAATGCGTCAATAATGTCGCCGCAGGCAACTGTGCCTTCGGGAAGCGCCAAGTAGCCAATTTTTTCGAGCCGAAATGTATTCCCGTTTGAGGTGAGTTGCACAGCTTTGAGGGTGGCTGAACCTAAGTCCAAGCCAACGACATCATTTCCAGACATCCAATTACGAAAAAGTGACATGGTTGGAGCTCCTAAAAATTGGTAAGTCTCTAATATTTATAGCAAATTTCGCACTTTTTGCCAAGCAAACTGGCTTTACTTGTCATCTATCTTTGAAAGTGTTACATCCAATGAAATGA
>MGRI01000021.1:4182-4969 GCA_001798105.1 Deltaproteobacteria bacterium RIFCSPHIGHO2_02_FULL_40_11 | reverse complement strand
TCCGTATAAGAGCTATCTATTTTCATGACTATAATTATAGTCTATTTTTTTACTTAATTTTCTGTGAATTAGAACTTTCCTTGGTATCCCAAAGAGACGCCGTAGTCATCTTGTTCTTGGCCTTTGCCGTCTAGATAAAAGAAATCTACGCCCACTTTAGAGATATCTTTAGGATCAAGCGAATACTGAGCGCCCAATGTCCATGTATGCTGCTCTTTAGCATCATCTTTATTCGCATCCCACTCTTCATAGCGAGCAGCCACTTTCACGGGATTTAAAACTTCTATCCCTAAATGAGCCAATGGGTAAGAAGCCAAAACATACCATCCATCTTGTTCCACCTTAGCATCTTGTGCTTGTAGATATTCTACTTTCACTGCCACAGGGCCCCACTCTACGCGTCCGCCAGTACCCACTCTATCTTGAACATCATTTTTAGCGGACTGAGATCCTTCATAGGCTGAAGCATAAAGTTGGGTTTTATCTGTAGGCTTCCAAATCACCATCGCAGCCACATCTTTCTTTTGATTGGCCTCTGCGACATTGGGTCCCTCTCCATTAAATACACCCACCATATATTGAAGTTTAAATGCCGTAGCTTCTCCTTGCACCATAACGCCCATATCTCGTTTGTCCCCCAACACTCGAACAATGGTTGCTCGTTCTAAAAGCTCCAATGTCGTTGAGGATTGTAATCCCTCCAAACTGATGGGCCGTTTAAATTGTCCCACCATGACTTTGTTATTTAAAACTTTAAGAGTTAAACCCAAGTCTTGCAAAATAGAAC
>MGRI01000021.1:0-4146 GCA_001798105.1 Deltaproteobacteria bacterium RIFCSPHIGHO2_02_FULL_40_11 | reverse complement strand
TTAAATTGATCAACGGTTTCTTCTGAACTGACAAAGTAAAGCTGAACCAGCCCGTGCACTTCAACATTTTGAAGAATACCCGAAGTATTAAGAATACGCGCAGAGGACACTGCATCATCCTCATAGGGCATTTCCATTTGATAGGCTTGCGATTTAAAAAGTCCTTTTAAATTTGTTCTTGTTGTTTGAGCTTCTTGCCCAAAAGCCAAATTGATCCAACATACACTCACAAAAATAATCATTATTTTTGAAACTAGTTTCATACATTCCTCCATTTTTTTCAGGGATTGCCTAGCTATACTGATGCGATATAACAATGTCAATCATGAATCCAGAACCCAAAAAGATTGTCGTTGTTGAAGACGAAAAACATATTCGTGAGCTTTTGGCGTATCACTTAGAAAAAAATAAATATACTACCCATGCCTACGCCAGCGCAGAAGAAGCACGCCCTGTGATTACCACACTAGCCCCTCATCTCATTGTTTTAGACCTGATGCTTCCCAAAATGTCTGGCTTAGAGTTCTGTAAAGAATTAAAGAAAAATCCCAAGACCAAAGATATGGGGATCTTAATGCTGACAGCAAAATCTTCGAAAGAAGACATCATTCAAGGACTAGAGCTAGGAGCGGATGATTATGTTACCAAGCCCTTTGATATTCGAGAAGTCATGGCACGCATTCACGCCATTCTTCGTCGGGACAGCACAAAAGAAGAGGCCTCTTTTATTTTTTCCTACAAAGATTTTAAAATAGATTGGGAACGATACCAAGCTACCCAAGACAAAAAAGAACTCTCTTTCACCCAAACAGAATTTAAAATTTTAAAAGCTCTTACTTCTCATCAAGGAAAAGTTCTCACCAGAGACCAACTTTTAGATCTTATCAATGCCCAAGAAAAAGCTGTGATTGATCGCAACATTGACGTCCACATTCTTTCCATTCGAAAAAAATGTGGAAAAGATCAAAACCACATCGAAACCATTCGAGGCATTGGCTATCGCTTTAAAGACACTCATGAAAAGTCTTTTTAAAAAAATTCTACTTCTCTACACGGCTGCTCTCTGTGCCATTCTTCTTATTTTTGGAATCACAGGAGCTATCCATCTCAAACAAGATCACATCAAAAATACCGAAGAAGCCTTAGTTAAAAACTTAGATCAACTGAAACAATCTTTCTTGGATAATCCTGCAGCCCAAAAAGAGCCCGATATCTTTTGCAAAAAGTACGGAAAAATTATCACCATGAGAATTACCATTATTTCTTCCGACGGAAAAGCACTAGGAGATTCAGATGCTGAACCTCTTCATATGGAAAATCATCTGGATCGCCCTGAAATTCAAAAAGCTAAAAAGAATGGCTATGGAAGTAATCTTCGTTTTAGCCACACCGTAGAGCGAGATATGCTCTATGTAGCCAAACCTCTAGAAAACGGTGGATTTATTCGTGTTGCCCTTCCCTTAAAAACACTCATGCATAGTTTTTCAAATCTTTTTTATACCCTTTTTATTGTTTTAACCTTAAGTGGCGCCTTGATTCTTATTTTAGGAATCCTAACCACAAAACGCATCACAAGCCCTCTGGCCTCTTCCTTAAGTTCTGCACAAGATCAACTGTCACATACCATTGACCATCTCACACAAGAAAAACAAAAACTCTCTGCCATCTTAACCAATCTTTATGATGGAGTCCTAGCCATTCACAAAGATAAGTCTATTCTTTTATGTAATGAGTCCCTGCAAAAAATATTAGACCTCACAGATAGACACATCATTGGTAAAAAACTTTTTGAAATCTTATGTCCTCCGCTCATTATTTCAGCCATTGAAGATTGTCTAAAAAGTGGGACTATCCACCAAAAACAAATTAAAATTGTTCAAGAGCGAGAAAAATATTTTGAATGCATTATTTCTCCGCTCTTTGCAACAGACAAAAGCATTTTGGGAGCCGTGGCTATTTTCCATGACATCACAGAACTCAAACACGTGGAGCAAATGCGAGTCGACTTTGTTGCTAATGTCTCCCATGAACTTAAAACACCTTTGACATCGATTCGTGGATATACAGATACTCTTTTAGATGGAGCCTTAGAAGATCCCGCGCACAACAAAAATTTTCTCAATATCATTCGAGAAAATACACTTCGACTGACGCGGCTGGTGGAAGACTTACTCACCCTCTCTCAGCTGGAATCTCAGCCTTCCTTAACCAAAAAAGAGGTCCATTTAAAAACATGTATTGACGAGGTTCTCACGCATCTTACTCCCTATGCTGAAAAAAAGAATATCACCTTGACTACCGATATACATATTCACTCTTGGATGTGTGATTCTCAAAAAATTGAACAAGCTCTCTCCAACTTGGTTCACAATGCCATTCAATATAATCCCTCTCAAAGCACCATTGCCATTAAAACGGCATCCCATCCCCAAGGTTTAAAATTATCTGTCTCTGACAATGGTGCAGGCATCTCTTCAGAACATCTTCCTCGGATTTTTGAGAGATTCTATCGCGTAGACCGAAGTCGAAGTCGAGAACTGGGAGGGACAGGCCTTGGCCTTTCCATTGTAAAACATGTGGCCCTTCTTCATGGTGGCTCAGTGGAAGTAGAAAGCACGCTGGATCGCGGCTCTACGTTTAGTCTCATTTTACCCTCTTCCTAAAAATTTTACCGAAATTTTACACAATCTTTATCAAATTTTAACAATGCTTTAGTATCTTTGGGCTCAAAGAAACTCTAACGAAAGGAGCTTTTATGAAACACCCTAAACTCTACTTTGTAGTTTTCATGCTTATAACGCAGTCTGCTTTAGCTCAAGGAGCCCTCATTAAAATTGATGGCTCAAGCACCGTATTCCCAATTACGGAAGCTGTATCTGAGGAATTTCAAACTCTCAAAAAAGGTGAAGTCAAAGTTACCGTCGGAATTTCAGGAACTGGCGGAGGATTTAAAAAGTTTTGTCGTGGTGAGATCGACATTCAAGATGCATCTCGCCCCATTTCTAAAGAAGAAATGAAAACGTGTCGTGAGGCAGGGATTCAATATGTTGAACTCCCCATTGCTTACGATGCCATTACTCTGTGCGTCAGCCATAAAAATACCTGGCTTTCGAAACTTACAATTTCTGAACTCAAAAAAATATGGGAGCCCCAAGCCCAAGGGAAAGTAACTCAGTGGAATCAAGTCAAAAAAGAATGGCCCGCTACTTCCTTAAAACTTTTTGGAGCAGGATCTGATTCTGGAACTTTTGATTACTTTACAGAAGCGGTGAATGGAAAATCAAAAGCATCTAGAGGAGACTATACCGCCAGCGAAGACGACAACACATTGGTTTTAGGCATTAGTAATGACCCCAACGCTTTGGGATATCTCCCTTATTCTTATTATGAAGCCAATAAAGATAAACTCAAAGCCGTGGCCATTTCACAAGAGGCTAACCGTAAAGCGACGTTGCCCTCTCTTCAAACTATTGTAAATGGGACCTATGCCCCCTTCTCTCGTCCTATTTTCATTTATGTAAATGCAAAGTCCCTCACCAAACCTGAGGTCAAAGAATATGTTCGCTTTTATTTGACTGAGGCAAAAACTTTGGTTCCTCAGGTCAAATATGTTCCTCTCTCTCCTAAAGCCTACCAAGCAGGGCTCACCCGATTACAGAAGAACAAATGGGGAACAGCTTTTGGAGGAGAAGCACAAATTGGAATGAAAGTTGAAGAAATCTTAAAACGAGAACCAAAATTGTAACTAAAACACTCGCATGAATGCCCCGGCCAGAATATCTTTAAACAGAAGACGTGAACGCTTTAAAGACACCCTTGTCCGGGGTGTTCTCTTTTTTTCTGCCTTTTGCTCTATCTTCATTACCGCTGCGATTATTTTTATCCTCATCTATGAATCCATCCCTTTTTTTAAAGAAATTTCGTTAAAGCAATTTCTTTTAGATAAACAATGGACCCCTCTTTTTTCTGACGCGCATTATGGAATTTTATCTTTGGTTTGCGGAACCTTTTTAACAACCGTCATCGCCTTAAGCTTAGCTATCCCTTTGGGAACGATTATGGCGATTTACTTAAGTGAATATGCTTCTCACAAATTTCGAGAAACACTAAAGCCTCTCTTAGAACTTTTAAGTGCTGTCCCCACCG
>MGRI01000020.1 GCA_001798105.1 Deltaproteobacteria bacterium RIFCSPHIGHO2_02_FULL_40_11 | reverse complement strand
CCCGTTAAGATGGAATCGGTGAGTAAGGTTAAAAGAACATTGACAGACACATTTCCCCAGACGAGCGTAGCCAATAAAAAATTGCCATCTTTTCGAATACGTAGAATTTGAATGGCAGATGGATTTTTGCGTTCGGCTTCAATTTCTAAGCGAAGCCGGCTTAAGCCAAAAAATCCAAGCGTTAGGCCAGAAAATAGGGCAGATTGCGCTAAGCATAATCCAACGCCCATCCATTTTAAAAGTTCTAATGTCATATAGGTATTATAAACAACTTCGAAGCATCCAGGCTATCTTTTCGTGCTTTTCCATCAGGCCTGTTAAAAAGTCATTGGTTCCGATATCGCCATATTTTTCATCACACAGCGTGAGATCTGTTCTCAGTTGGCGAATGATGGTTTCATGATCTAATAAAAGTGTGGCAATCATTTGTTTGGCTGAGGGAATTTTCCCCGCTTGTTCTTTGAGTCGGGTATTTTTCTGAAATTCTATAAGGGATCCCAGCGCAAAACAACCCAAAGATCGTATTCTTTCTGCAACACCGTCTACGATTTCCAAAAGTTCATGATATTGTTCATCAAAAAATTTGTGTAGGTCATTAAAGTGTAGTGTTTGTACATTCCAATGATAGTTCAATGTTTTTGTAAACAAAGTATATTCATCTGAAAGTAAAGCATTTAATATTTTTGTGATACTTTTTAGATTTGTATCTGGGATACCAATTTTAGGGGTCATTGAAATCTCCTTTTGTGATTGGTGCTAGTATGGCACGTTGTGTTTTTAGAAATCAAGTAAACCTATCGTCGGTTTACTTTCTGACCAGGGGCTTTCTTTATTTTTTAAAAATCATGACGTAGGTCATGTACAAAATCGGCCCAAATTGTTTTAAATCGCTAAACAGGACAAAAACAGTCCTGTTTTATGCGTGGATCAGTCATTAAAAGAGATACAGATTATGCATTGTGGAGTTTAGCGTACATGGCAGATTTTCCAAAAGGGCAGGTATTTGGGTTAGGAAGCTTAGGCAGAAAAAGGCAAGTTTCTACACTTTTTCTTCGGAAAATTTTTCAAAAATTAGCAAAGAAAAAAATAGTCATCTCACACCGCGGTCGTTACGGGGGATTTTCGTTAGCACATTTGGCCAAAGATGTCTCGATTCGAAGCATTGTCGAAGCTGTTCAGGGGCCCATTGTATTTAATCGGTGTTTGACGGGAAAATATCAGTGTCCCAAAGAACGAACCTGTGTGCTCAAAAAATGTTTTGCAAAAATGCAAAGCAGTTTTGTGAATCAACTGAGTCAATTTACGTTAGCAAGTTTACAAGGAGAGCGAGTCGCATGAAAATTTTAATCAGTATCGTTACAATTTCATTTTTTTTTGGGCAATTTGTATTTGCAGATTTTAATCAGGCTGAAAGTTTGATGAAAAAATCGGATTGCCTGGCCTGCCACTCAAAAACTCAAAAAATTGTAGGGCCTTCATTTGAAGAGATCTCTAAAAAATATAAAAATGAAAAAAATGCCAGTACGCAATTAACACAATCGGTCATAAAGGGAAGCCAAGGAAAGTGGGGCGCAATTCCCATGCCACCGCATCCCACGCTGAATGAAAAAGATGCCCAAACCATGATTGAGGGCATTTTATCTTTGGCAAACACGGAAGAAAATTCAAAAAAAAAAGAAAAAAATGAACCCGAAGCCAGCACCTTTGATCCCACAACCGTAACCCAAGTGGATATTGAGAAGGGGCAGTTTTATTTCGAAGGAAGACTTCGGTTTCAAAACCGAGGTCCTTCGTGCATTGCTTGTCATCATGTGAAAAATGACGCTGTCATTGGCGGCGGCATTTTGGCCAAAGATTTGACGTCTGTTTTTTCGCGTTTGGGGGGACGCGGTGTGCAAGCCATTTTGGGGCAACCTCCTTTTGCGGTCATGGAACAAGCCTATTTGGATCATCCTCTAACCCCAGATGAAATTTATGCATTGGTGGCATTCTTAAATGATGCAGACCAAAAACACCTGTACCAAACACCGAAAGATTATGGCGCGGGGCTTGTTTTAAGCGGTGTTTTTGGCGCCATCGTTTTAATGGTGTTCTTTTTATTTATTGGCGCTAGGCGAAAACGGTTTTCTGTAAATCAGGATATTTTTAAGCGCCAAATAAAATCCCAATAGCTTGGCATAAAGAAAGGAAAGATTTTTATGAGTTGGATTCAAGACATTATTTCACCCCAAACACGAAAATGGGAAGAGTTTTATCGAAACAGATTTCAACATGATCGAATTGTTCGAAGTACGCATGGTGTAAATTGTACAGGAGGCTGTTCTTGGCAAATTCATGTGAAAGACGGCATTGTGGTTTGGGAAACACAACAACTGGATTACCCACTTTTAGAAAATCAGCTTCCCCCTTATGAACCCAGGGGCTGTCAGCGAGGGATTTCTTTTTCGTGGTACCTGTATAGCCCTTTAAGAATAAAATACCCGCTGATTCGTTCCGCTTTAATCGATACGTACAGAGCCGAAAAAGAAAAAACAAAAGATCCTTTTCAAGCCTGGGAAAATATTCAAAAAGATGAAACGCTTCGCACAAAATATCAAAAAGCCAGAGGGAAAGGGGGCTTTCGTAGAATTTCATGGGATGAAGTCTTAGAACTTATGGCTGTAGCCAATTTGTATACGGCCCAAAAATATGGACCAGACCGTGTTGTGGGCTTTTCGCCCATTCCTGCCATGTCGATGTTGAGCTATGCGGGAGGTTCTCGTTTTTTACAGCTCTTTGGGGGAGTGAATTTAAGTTTTTACGATTGGTATTGCGATTTACCCACGGCTTTTCCTGAAATTTGGGGAGAGCAAACCGATGTGTGTGAAAGTGCGGATTGGTACAACGCTAAAATGATTGCAGACATGGGGGCTTGTCTCAATATGACACGAACCCCAGACTGTCACTTTTTTGCAGAATCCAGGCACAATGGAACCAAAACCGTTGTTTTTTCGCCGGATTTTTCGCAGGTGTGTAAATACGCAGACCAATGGGTCCCTTTGCATGCTGGAAGTGACGGCGCTTTTTGGATGGCGGCAACGCATGTTATCTTAAAAGAATTTCATCATGAAAAACAAACACCTTATTTTTTAGAGTATACAAAAAAATATACAGATAGCCCTTATTTGGTGGTGGTGGATCAAAAAAATAAAAAAAATCTTCCAGGCCAGCTCTTGCGTGCAAATCAGCTTACGGAATTTTCAAATTTGGAAAATGGAGAGTGGAAGTTTGTAAATATCGATGAAAAAACTGGGCATTTTGTTGTACCCAAGGGGGCGAGTGGACATCGTTGGCAAAAAACACCTGGTCAGTGGAATATGAAATTGGAAAACAGCACCAATGACGCGGCATATGATCCTAAACTTACGCTCTTAAAAGACCATGATGATGTTTTACAGGTTGAATTTTGTGAGTTTGGTTTAGATAAAAAATATGAAAGAGGCGTTCCTGTAAAATATGTGCAAACGACAGATGGAAAAGTAGCCGTGGCAACGGTTTATGATTTGATCATGGCGCAATATGGGGTGGATCGAGGACTCAAAGGCGATTTCCCAAAAGAGTATCAAGACAAAAATCATTCTTATACGCCCACCTGGCAGGAAGTCTTTACGGGCGTCGATGCTAAAACTGTCATTCAGTTTGCAAGAGAGTGGGCCAATACCGCAAATCAAACCCAAGGCAAATGTATGGTGATTGTAGGTGCTGGGATTAACCACTGGTATCATCAAAACCTAATTTATCGTGCAGCCATTATGGCGCTCATGCTCACAGGGTGTGTGGGACGAAATGGTGGGGGGATGAACCATTACGTGGGGCAAGAAAAATTAGCGCCTATGGATTCTTGGAGTGCGATTGCTTTTGGAAAAGACTGGCAAGGGGCCGCGCGTCTTCAACAAGCCCCCCTTTGGCATTACATCAATACGTGTCAGTACAGATACGATGGCCAATTTTCAAAATACAATACGGTCGAAGAAAATGAATGGACAAAAAAACATACAGCAGATCAAATTTTTAAATCGGTACGGATGGGATGGATGCCTTATTATCCACAGTTCAATGAAAGTTCGTTGGCGTTGGGTAAGGAAGCCCAAGACAAAGGCTCAAAAACAGATGATGAAATTCGAACCTATGTTTTAGAAAAATTAAAAAGTAAGAAATTAAAATATGCGGTGAGTGATCCCGAAGCGCCCGAAAATTTTCCGCGGGTGTGGTACATTTGGCGTGGCAATGCCATTACAGGCAGCATGAAAGGCCATGAGTATTGCTTGAAACACTATCTGGGAACCCATCATAATTCCATTGGGCAAGATGATGATCGCCATACAGAAGAAGTCAAATGGCATGACGTTGCGCCCCAAGGTAAAATGGATTTGGTCGTCGACTTAAACTTTCGTATGGATTCCTCAGCCTTGTATTCGGATATCGTACTGCCTGCAGCTTCTTGGTATGAAAAAGCAGATTTAAATTCCACAGATCTCCATTCTTTTATTCATCCGCTCTCAAAAGCCATTGCGCCGGTTTGGGAAAGTAAAACAGATTGGGATATTTTTAAAAACATGGCCAAAGTTACAAGTGAAATGGCTCAAACATATATGAAAGGGACCTATAAAGATGTGATGGCTTCTCCCATTTCTCATGACAGCCCCGGTGAAATTGCACAAGCCAAAGTAAAAGATTGGTATTTGGGAGAATGTGAGCCAGTGCTTGGAAAAACAATGCATCAGCTTTCAGTCGTCGATCGAGATTATACAAAACTCTATGAAAAATTTATTGCCCTGGGAGACAAAATTCGCGCTACAGGCTTGGGCGCGCATGGGAACCATTATATGTGTGAAGATCAATATGATGAAATGTTGACCTCTCATCATTTTCCAAAAGAAGAAATCGCTGGGAAAGTCTATCCATCTTTAAAAGAAGATGTCAGTGCGGCCAATGCTGTTTTACATTTGTCATCGCTAACGAATGGGGAACTGACCTATCGCGCTTATCAAAATGCCGAGAAAAAAACAGGACTGAAACTTACAGATCTTTCAGAAGGATCCAGAGATTTTCGTGTAACGTACCAAGATCTTCAAGCGCAACCCAGGCGCTATAACACATCTCCTTTATGGTCCGGGTTGATGAATAACGGCAGAGCTTATTCAGCGTATACCTATAATGTTGAAAAAATGGTGCCGTGGCGTACGCTGACTGGAAGGCAGCATTTTTATTTGGATCATGAAATGTATTTGGCCTATGGCGAGAATTTGCCTACCTATAAACCATCTCCCAAGCCAGAAGTGTATGGGGATTTAAAAGAAACACTTAAAAATAAAAAAGCAAAAGTCTTAAATTATTTAACGCCGCATGGAAAGTGGCATATCCATTCTACCTATATGGAAAATTTAAGAATGCTTACGCTTTCGAGAGGATGCGAACCCTGCTGGTTGAGCGAAGCAGACGCCAAAGACCTTGGGATTCAAGACAATGATTGGGTGGAAGTTTACAATGACCACGGTGTGTATTGTACGCGGGCCGTGGTGACGTCTCGTGTGCCCAAAGGGGTGTGTATTGTGTATCACGTGCCTGAAAGAACGGTTGGGATTCCAAAATCGCAAGTGCGTGGCAATCGAAGAGCAGGGGGGCACAATAGCGTTACCCGCATTCACTTAAAACCCAATTATTTGGCGGGCGGCTATGGACAATTTACGTACCACTTTAATTATTGGGGGCCCGTTGCTCCGCAACGCGATACGCATGTGGTGGTGAAAAAAATGGATAAGGTTGTCTTTTAATATGTCATCCCCGCGAAACTTGTCCCCGACAGTATTTATCGGGGAGCGGGGATCTAGGAGGCTTTTTATGAATGTTCGATCGCAAGTTTCAATGGTGTTTCACTTAGATAAGTGTATTGGGTGTCATACGTGTTCGATTGCCTGTAAAAATATTTGGACAGATCGAAAAGGCGCTGAATACATGTGGTGGAACAATGTCGAAACAAAGCCTGGAACAGGATATCCCACAAAGTGGGAAGATCAAAGCATTTACAAAGGCGGGTGGCAAAAAACAGAAGGTGGCGAAAATGAAATTTCACTTCGGGGTGCGGGAAAACGAAAAGGCTTACTCAATATTTTTCATAATCCCAATATGCCTGTCATTGATGATTACTATGAGCCTTTTACCTATAAATATTTAGATCTCATTGAATCGCCGTCCATGGACGATCAACCGACGGCAAGACCTGTCTCTCTCATTACAGGGCGTCCCATTGATATTAAAATGGGCCCGAATTGGGATGATGATTTAAGCGGTACGCAAGATTTTGCCAGAAAAGATCCGAATTTAGAAAACCTATCACCTGCCGAACAAGAGGCCATGTTTCAATTGGAACGTATGGCCTTTTTTTACTTACCCAGAATTTGTAACCATTGTTTAAACCCAGCCTGTGTGGCTTCTTGCCCATCTGGAGCGATTTATAAGCGTGGCGAAGATGGCGTTGTGCTCATTAATCAAAATGTGTGTCGCGCGTGGCGAATGTGTGTGACCGCCTGCCCGTATAAAAAATCGTATTATAATTGGAATACCGGAAAATCTGAAAAATGTATTTTATGTTATCCCAGAATTGAAGCGGGGTATGCGCCAGCGTGTATGCATTCTTGTGTGGGGCGTATTCGGTATTTAGGGGTTTTACTGTACGATGCCGATCGCATTGAGCAGGCAGCGGCCTCGGACGATTCCGAGTTGGTTCAAAAGCAATTGGATTTACTTTTGGATCCATGTGATCCCGCTGTCATTGCCGCCGCCAAAGAAAATGGGATTGCAGACTCTACCTTACATGCCGCACAAAATTCGCCGGTGTATAAATTTGTAAAAGAATGGAAGTTGGCTTTGCCGCTTCATCCAGAATTCCGAACCTTACCTATGCTTTTTTATGTGCCACCCCTTTTACCGGTGATGGCAACCATTCGTGAAAAAATAAAAGACCAAAAACTTCATGATATTGCCAAAGATTGGGAAGATACCTGGCTGTATGATACGTCCACACAAGAGTTGTGGGGGGCCATAGATCAGGCTCGTTTTCCTTTAAAATACATGGCCAATCTGTTTTCAAATGGCGATCAAAATTTAATGAAAGAAAAGCTCTTAAAGTTGATGGCCGTTCGCATTTATCGAAGACACAAAACAGTGGGCGATGTTACTGAAGAAAAATCCAACCAGGTTTTAAAAGAGGCGGGACTTACGCCAAAAATGGCAGAGGCCATTTATGCTTTAACGTCTTTGGCAAAATTTGATGATCGGTTTGTCATTCCTGCAGCCCATAGAGAACAAGCCATTGAAATGATGGAATTTACAGGCGATGTCAAAGGTTCAACGGGTTTTGGCTTTAAAGACCAAACAGCAAAGCGAGGACTGTGATGGAAATTTTAAATCATTTTTCAAATGTTTTTGAATATCCAAACCAAGCCTTTTTTGAAGACCTCCACCATGCGTCTACAGAGCTTAAAAGAGAAAATAAAAAAGCCTATGAATGTTTTGAAAAATTTGAAAAAAACTTAAAAACGCTACCCTTGTTAGAAGTTCAAGAAATTTATACGCGTTCTTTTGATATTCAAGCGCTCACAACCTTAGACATTGGCTATGTTTTATTTGGAGACGACTATAAAAGAGGGGCGTTGCTTGTAAACATGAACCGCGAATATCAAAAATACAATCTGAAAACAGGCACAGAACTTTCAGATCATTTGTCGAATGTTTTAAGGTGGATGGCTGTGTGTCAAGATGAAGCCCTTTTAGAGGAGTTTAAAAAAGAAATTCTTTTACCTGCCCTTTCTCAAATCATTTCAGATTTTGATACGAAAAGGATCCAAAAGAAAAACGAACTTTATCAAAAACATTATAAAACCGTTCTCGATCTTGAACTTCAAAAAGTGACCAGTTATGGCGAAGCGCTGAAAGCGTTAAAAGAAGTTTTCTTGGAGGCCGCATGAATACGTTCTTTTTTGTTATTTATCCTTATTTAGCTTTTTTTATTTTTTGTGTGGGGTTTGTATATCGTTATAAACAAACTGGGTTTCAAGTTTCGTCCCTTTCTTCGCAGTTTTTAGAAAGTAGAACCCTCTATTGGGGCGTGATGCTCTTTCATTGGGGCATTATGGTTGTGTTTTTGGGACATCTTTTGGCCTTTTTATTTCCGAAAGGGCAACTTTTATGGAATACGCATCCCATTCGTCTCATCCTTTTAGAAGTCACAGGGTTTACGTTTGGGCTTTTGGTTTTTGTGGGACTCATTTTTTTAATTCTTCGAAGATTTATTTCCAAAAAAGTTTTTACAGTTACGAGCAAAATGGATTTTGCGCTTGAGTTTTTACTCTTGGCGCAAGTGATTTTGGGCTGTTGGATTGCAGTGGGATACAGGTGGGGATCCAGTTGGTTTGCGGCAGATTTATCGCCCTATTTATGGTCTTTGGTTTTGTTTCAACCTAAGATTAAAGCCGTAAGTGCCATGCCGTATGTCATTCAATTTCATATCATTGGGGCTTTTACTATTTTACTTCTTATTCCTTTTACAAGGCTGGTTCACTTTTTAGTTGCCCCCTTTCATTATATTTGGCGCCCCTATCAACGGGTGATGTGGAATTGGGATCCAAAAAAGGTGCGTTCAGCTGAAACTGTATGGACGGTTACTCGTCCACGAAATAATTAAGGAGGAATGTTCGTATGAAAGTGAGTGACCTTTTTAAAATTGATAGAGAAGAGATCAGGATAGTGCACTTTACCTGGATCGCTTTTTTTATTTCGTTCTACGTGTGGTTTAATATGGCGCCTCTTGCAACGACGATGTTGAAGAATGTTGGGTGGTTGACTGCTGAACACCTTAAGATTTTCGCAATTTGCAATGTTGCACTCACAATTCCTGGGCGGGTTATTATTGGAGCATTAGTTGACCGTTTTGGTCCGAGGCTTATTTTTTCACTACTTCTGATTACAATGTCTATTCCCACGTTTGTATTTGCGTTTGGTAATACATTTATTCAATTGTTTATTTCGCGTTTAGTTCTCAGTGTTATTGGTACCAGCTTTGTGATTGGTATCAGAATGGTTGCACAATGGGTTCCTCCTAAACATGTTGGTTTTGCTCAAGGATTTTATGCAGGTTGGGGAAACTTTGGTTCGGCCTTTGCTGCAATGACTTTGCCGTGGGTTGCGCTTACGCTTTTTGGTTCCTTTGAAAATGGTTGGCGTTATGCCATGGCACTGAATGGTCTTGTATGTTTGATTTATGGCATTATGTATTATTTTCTTGTGCGCGATATACCCAAAGAGGGTATTAGTAAGCTGTTTCACTTCAGGAAAGCAGAAAAGGTTCAGCCAATGACGGTGTCTTCTTATGGAGATTTGCTTCAATATCTCATATGGTCAGCTCCTTTAGTAGGAGCTCTGGGTCTTCTAGTATGGCGCCTAGAAAAAAGTATTTCAATTCAATACGCTTATGTGGTCTATGGTGGCTTAGCGGTTTTCTATATCGTACATTGTTTAAAGGTTTTGCATGTCAATCTTCCGATTTTAAAAAGGGGTGTTCCAGAAAAGGATAAGTATGCATGGGGTAATGTAGCAGCGCTCAATACCACCTATTTCGCCAACTTTGGAGCAGAGCTCGCTGTTGTTTCTATGTTACCGATGTTTTTTGAAAGAGTCTTCACTGTGAGCCCGACAGCGGCAGGTTTTATTGCCTCCTCCTTTGCCTTCGTGAATCTATTTGCTCGACCCCTGGGTGGATGGCTTTCTGATTACATGGGACACCGAAAACGTACAATGTTGGTTTACATGTTTGGTATTACGTGTGGTTTTCTGGCGATGAGCTTTATCGGAAAATGGGG
>MGRI01000019.1 GCA_001798105.1 Deltaproteobacteria bacterium RIFCSPHIGHO2_02_FULL_40_11 | reverse complement strand
GTTGGGAATCACAATCAGTGTGTCTACGTTTTGTCTGAGTTCTTTAATGCCATCTTCGGCATGCTTCATGCGTTTTTTGCCTTCAAACGTAAAGGGTTTGGTGACGACCCCCACGGTTAACGCACCCAAGTCTTTGGCAATTTGGGCAATCACGGGTGCCCCTCCGGTACCTGTACCGCCCCCCATCCCTGCCGTGACAAACACCATGTCTGAACCATCCAAAACTTGTGCAATTTTAGAATGATCTTCGAGTGCGGAATTTCTTCCAACTTCTGGATTGGCACCTGCTCCCAGTCCCTTGGTAAGGCCCATCCCCAATTGAACTTTATTTGGGACGTCAGCGGCTTCTAAGGCTTGCTTATCTGTGTTTGCAATAATGAATTCAACCCCCTCTAAGCCTTCTCGAATCATGGTTTCAACGGCGTTACTCCCGCCACCGCCAACACCAATCACTTTAATTTTTGCACCTAACGTAGGATTTTCATCAAATTCAAACATAAGGTTTTTCTCCTTTGGACGATGTCCCTCGGGACGGTGTCCCTTTTGTTTAGGCCTTCTCATTTAAAAAATTTCCGTAATCCAATCCATCATGCGTGATTTTACCTTCCTGTAAATATTTTTCTCCCTAATTTTAAATTTAACATTTTGATGATCTTTTGCGCCATATAAAACAAGACCCACCCCGGTTGAATACATTGGAGAGCTCACAATATCTAAAATGCCTCCAAATCCTTTCGGAACACTTCTTTTAACGGGTAAATCAAAGATCATCTCTGCAAGCTCTGTCATCCCTTTTAAAAGCGTAGAGCCCCCCGTAATGACAATCCCCGATGCCAATAAATCTTCATGCCCACTTTTAATAATTTCTTTTTGCACCAATGAAAAAATTTCTTCCACTCTGGGCTCAATAATTTCTGAAATAGTTCTCTTTGAATAACTCCTAGAGTGCTTCTGGCCTACAGTTTGAACCTCTACCTTTTCATCGCGATTCACCATGGATGCCATGGCGCATCCATAATTAATTTTTAATTTTTCAGCATCCTGCGAAGCGGTTCGAAGCCCGACAGCCAAATCATTGGTAATGTGATTCCCCCCCAAAGATAAAACAGCGGTATGGACAATGCTTCCATTTGAAAAAATGGCAATATCGGTTGTGCCCCCGCCAATATCGACCAATGCAACCCCTAATTCTTTTTCGTCTGGCGATAAAACAGCTTCAGAAGATGCAATTTGTTGTAAAACAATATCTGAGACGTTTAATCCTGTACGATTGGCGCATTTGATTATATTTTGTGCAGAAGAGACAGCGCCTGTGACAATATGTACTTTTGCTTCGAGGCGAACACCGCTCATCCCCAGGGGATCTTTAATACCCCCTTGATGATCCACAACGTATTCTTGTGGAATAATATGGATGACCTCTCGATCCAATGGAATGGCAATGGCTTTGGCCGCATCGAGCACACGACGCACATCCATTTCCCTGACTTCTTTATCTTTTACAGCAACAATTCCATGACTATTTAAGCCCTTAATATGTCCACCTGAAATCCCACAATACACAGAAGAGATTTCAGTCCCAGCCATGAGCTCTGCCTCTTCCACAGCCTTTTTGATGGACTCCACCGTACTATCAATATTAATGACAACACCTTTTTTAAGACCTGTGGAATGAGATGAACCGATGCCAACAATATCTATGCCAGTTTGCGTTTTTTCACCAACGATGGCACAAATTTTTGTGGTTCCTATGTCAAGGCCAACAACAACATCACCTTTTTTTGCCATGTGTGAGACCTATAAAGTTCAACTACTTTTAAGTGCAAAAATCGATATTTCCTATAGATTACAATTATTTGGAGAGCTTTACAACTGCTTTTTTGGTGAAATTCAAATCAATGCGTTTTGGAAGCATTGATTTTTGTGATAAATCTTTGAGCACTTTTTCAAGCCTCGTCATTTTTTTAAAAAACTGATCTTTTCCCATTTGAATTTCAAAAGAAGGGTTGGATGTAAAAATTGTAAACCCCAATTTTGGTTTCCAGTGAATTTCAGAGATGGGCCAATCTTTTAAATACACATTTTCATGATATTTTTGAAAAAGTTCATAGGCTTGTAAAATGGTTTCCCCTTTTTGATAAACGCGTGGTGTGATTCCAGAAATAACAGGAAAGTTGACGTTATCTGTAGGACGAATTTCAGAAATGATTTTCCCCTGTGCATCTAAAAAGTAAAGTTTTTCCATCGATAAAATGGCTTTGGGCTCACGTTCAACAATATGTAACCGTAAACGATCCGGGAAAATACGCGTTACGTTCACATCTAATACCCAAGGATGCTTTTTAATTTCTGTTTTTAAACGATTGAGATCGATTTCAAAAATATTGGTTCCGATAAAGGGCTTCACATATTTTTTTAAATCTGCCTCCAAGACATGTTCTGTCGAAGCACACACAACGTTTTGAAGTTGAAATATTTTAGACTGTTTCACCTTTGGAGCAATGGCATGAAACAAAAATCGTGTTGAAAAAAAAAGCCCAGACCCAATGACAGCAAAACAAAAAATAAAGAAAACAAGCTTTAGTCTTTTCAGTCTTTTTTGCTTTTTAAACGTTGGACTTTGATAAAATTTTCTCATGGTCTAATCGGGCTCCTTTTAAAATTTCTTCTACCAAGTCATTAAAGTCTAAGCCATCATAGGCACACGATTTTGGGACCAAACTGGTTTCGGTCATCCCAGGCAACGTATTGATTTCAATAAACCAGGGCGTTCCTTTGGCATCCACCATAAAATCAACTCTGGCACACCCCCGGCACTGTAAAAGATCATAGACTTCTACTGCGATGCGCTTAACTTCAAGGTGCGTTTCTTCTGAAACACGCGCTGGCATAATATATTCTGTTGCACCTTTGGTATATTTTGAAGTGTAATCATAAAATCCACTTTTAGGCGCAATTTCGATTAAAGAATAGGCTTTGCCATTGACAACAGGAACTGTAATTTCTTTTCCTGCCACAAAATCTTCAATTAAAATATGAGAATCATATTTCGAAGCTTCATCAATCGCAGCCTTTAGCCCCGCTTTCTGCTTTACAATGGAAGTTCCGACGGTTGATCCTTCTGCTTGGGCTTTCACAACGCAAGGCACTTGAATATTTTTGGAAAATGTTTCAAACGAGTTTTTTTCAAAGTGAAATACCATAAAATCGGGGGTTAGGATGCCCGCTTGGCGCGCCACCTGTTTGGTTAAAATTTTATTCATCGCAATGGCAGAAGACATAACGCCAGATCCCGTATAAGGAATGGAAAGCCATTCAAACACACCTTGAACTGCACCATCTTCTCCCAATTTTCCATGCAGGGCATTTACAATCACATCGGGTTTGGACTTCAGGAGTTGGGAAACAAAATCGCGTTTGGCTTCTAAACCATACGCATCATATCCTTTTTCTTCAAGGGCTTTGAGCATGGCTTTACCTGTTTTTACAGAAATTTCTTTTTCAGAAGAAAGCCCACCATACACAACTGCAATTTTTTTGGACTTATCGAACAACAATAACCTCTTCTTCAAGTTCTATGCCTTGGACTTCTTTAACTCTCTTTTTAACATGTGAAATTAAATTTAAAATATCCAAAGATTTTGCATTGCCTACGTTTTCAATAAAATTGGCATGGGTCATGGAAACCATGGCGCCTCCAATTTGAAACCCTTTTAATCCTGCTGCCTCAATCAATTTTCCAGCGCTGTTACCAGGCGGATTCTTAAAAGTTGATCCACAATTCGGTATTTTTAAAGGTTGTTTGGATTTACGCTCCTGAATCATTTTTGTGACAATTGCTTTTAATTTGAGTGGATCTCCTTTTCGAAGATTGAGCGTTGCTCCCAGAATAATTGGGGTCAGGTCCCCATGGGACCTGACCCCGGGTTTACAAAATTTTTGGGAACGATATCCAAAATCAGAAGGCGTCACCTTTACACTACGCTTCGTACCATCTGGATCCATCAGATATACTTCCTTCACAATTTTACTAAAATCGCCCAAATGCGTTCCAGCATTCATAAACAATCCGCCGCCAATTTGTCCCGGAACCCCTGCCAGAAATTCACAGCCTGCATATCCGTTTTGAACGCTCCAAAATAAAAGCATTTGCTTACTTAAGCCTGCGCCTACATAGACCGGGGTCAGATCCCCTTCAGGGGATCTGACCCCAAGCACCTTCAACTCCTTAAAATTCGACACATTAATGATCGCCCCTTCATACACATCATCTGGCAATAAAACATTGGAACCATCGCCTAAAATAAAATAAGGAATGTCTAATTTCCCAACACTTTTTAAAAGCAACGAAAGTTCGGTTTCATCTTGAGGAAAAATTAAAACACGTGCAACGCCCCCCACCTTAAAAGAATTTAATTTCTTTAAAGATTCATCCCAAAAAACTTTCCCTTTAAAATCTTTGATTTCTTTTTTTAACAGTTTAAATTTCATACGCGCTGCGAAGGTCCCTTTTTAAGTGTTTGTAAAAACTCTTCTCCTGATTTCCATATATCACCCGCCCCCAAAGTCAAGACGACATCTCCAGGTCTTACATGCTTTTCAATTTCATGTGAAATAATTTTTCGATTGGAACAAAAAACACTGTTTTTTTTCTTTTGATGAATGGCGTGAAATAACTTTTCACCACTGATACCTGGAATCGCTTTTTCCCCTGCTGGATAAATATCTGTTAACAGTAAAAAATCTGCCTTTTCAAAACACGTTGTGAATTGTTTAAAACAATCTCTGGTTCTAGAATAGCGGTGCGGTTGAAATGCCACAAAAAGTCTTCGTTTCGGCCATACCTTTTTACACGTTTCCAGTGTCGCTTTAATTTCTGTGGGATGATGTCCATAATCATCTAAAACCGTAAACCCTTTATGCTGCCCTCGAATTTGAAATCTGCGTTGAACACCTGTGTATTGCTTTAATCCTTGTTTTATTTTTGAAACAGGCAAATTTAATTTTAAGGCCGCAATAATACAAGAAAGCGCATTTCTAACATTGTGAAGCCCAGGTGCTTTAATTTTGAAATTTCCAAGTTTTTTACCGTGCGCAACCACATCAAAAGAACTTTCAACCCCCTGAAATTGAATGTTTTTCGCTTGAACATCGCAGCGTTTCCCCAAGCCATAGGTAATCACTTTCTTTTTAATGTCTTTTAAAATAGACCTCACATGGGGGTCATCGCCACACACAATCCCCGCTCCATAAAAAGGAATACGATTTAAAAATGTAAGAAATGCTTTTTTAATTTCAGAAAAATTTTTATAATGATCCAAATGGTCGTTATCAATATTGGTGACAATGGCAAGTGTGGGCGGTAATAGATTAAAAGACCCATCACTTTCATCGGCTTCGGCTACCATGATATCCCCTTGCCCTAATTTTGCATTGGTTCCCCAACGATTGAGCCTGCCTCCAATCACAACCGTAGGATCGACCTTGCAGTAAGACAAAAGAGATCCCAAAATAGAAGTCGTTGTCGTTTTGCCATGCGTTCCAGCTACAGCAATGCCATATTTGAGTCGCATCAGTTCCGCCAACATTTCTGCTCTTGGGATGATCGGAATTTTTAATTTTCTGGCCTTTTGAACTTCCGGATTGGTGCTGGAAACTGCAGAAGAAACTACAACGACGTCACAATTACCAAGATTGCTTGCCCGATGCCCTTGATAAATTTTAGCCCCAAGGGTTTTTAAATGGCGTGTAATTTCCGAAGAAGATAAATCTGATCCGCTGACTTGGTAACCAAGATTTAAGAGCACTTCAGCAATCCCACTCATGCCAATGCCCCCAATCCCCACAAAATACACATGATTGTAATTTTTGCGCATCATTTAAGCTGTAGCATAATTACACAATTCTATGAAGAAAATTAGGAATTTTGTCACCTGACCAACAATTTTTGTCACTTCACCCCGTATACCGAATTATGTCTTGAAAAATAAAGTCATATCAAATACTTACATAAGCTTTTTGTGGCACGAGTTCTGCAATAAAAAGAGATACGCATGAATCAGGTCAAATTGACGCTTATTTTAAGTCTTTTTTTCATTGGGTTCCCTCTATGGGGAAACGCTCAAGGGCTTATCTCTTTATCCCGCCAATATGTGCTTTTAACCCAAATGGACCGTTCCATTGAAAGTAAAATTGCATTCGAAGAAGACCCCCACCAAAGGCAAAAACTCATCGCCTACCAGAGCCTCCTTCAAACCCGTCAACTTGAAATGGAACAAATAGTCTTGGATTTTGAAAGGCTTTTAGCCCTGGACTTCATTCAAGGACTCATTGAAATTGAGCCTGAAAGTAAAGAACTCTATTTTTCGCTTTTACAGATGAATGAAGAAACTTTTTTAGCAACACATGCTGCACTTTTACAGAAATTTCAATCAGACCCAGCTTATCAGAATCGCCAAGATGAATTAAAAAAAGTGCTTGGGATATTACACAGAGCCTTGCAGGGAGATGATATTTCAGAAACACTTTTAGACATTGAAGATGAAGCCCAAAAAGAACTCATTCAAAAAATATGGGATGACATAAAACAGAAAAAACAAAAACAAGAAGAGCTCTTTCGGTTGACAGGGAAAAAAGAAGTTGATTGGACTTTTTATTACCGATCGATCGCGCCTGGTGTGAGGCACGGAACGCTGATGGTTTTGGATGATTATTTTCACCAGGTCAATCAGGTTTACCCTGAAGCCAAAAAAGCTTTTATACAAGCACTTTTAAGTCAGATTTCAAATTCCAAAGAAAAAAATCCGGAGATTTCAGATGCAAATCTGTCTCGAATTTTAAATCTTTTTAAAGCTGAGCATGAAAGATATGAAGATCCGATTGTTGCACCCCACAGACGTGGTCTTTCGCCCCTGCAATCACAAATTGGCGGGAACCCAACTGTAAATCCATTTATTTCACACGAATTTTTAGGGATAACTGCCATTTCTTTTGGATACGGCGCCGTAACTGTTCCTTTGCTTTTGGTGGCAGGCCCCTTGGATGTCCTTTTATGGACCAGCGTTGTGACAACACTTCAAGTGGGAGATGAATATTTATTTTCGAAAAAAGGCTTCGATTCACAAAGAAGCGTAGGCGAAAGATTTTTAGAGAATATCATTCCTGTTGCGTGTGTTTTGATTGGGTTCAGGGGCTTGTATGCTTTCAGTCCCGCCTTAGCAAAAATAACGCTCTTTAGTTTGGCAAGCTATGGGGCAGTTCATCATTTTAAAAATGAAGAATATTTTCAAGGGGCTTTTTCAGCCTTGATGGCCGCTTATGTGGCGTATCCAACGGGTGTCAGATTTATTCAGTTTTTAAGACCTCCTCCAAAAACTTTAAGTGAGCCCCACAATTTAAAAATTGTAATGCGTGTCCCGCCTGAAGGGGAAGGTTGGGAGGGACCCGAAAACTTCGGCAATGACGCAATCGATACGTCCAGCTGGGGGCGACCCAATCCTTTTGGCTCACCCAATGCGCCCGTGCGAACAGAAACGCCAACGCGAACCGAAACATCCACACAAACAGCAACGACCGTTCAAACTTCAACACTTTCATCTCCAAAATCCCACACCATCATCTTTGCAAAAGCTCAAGAAACTTTTTTAATCGGCGGTATTGAAATTGATCCCGAGATTCTACCCTTCACAATCGAAGAACTTCATATCTTAGATCCCAAAGATAGTGAACTTGAAACATATATTTATCAAAACCCAGAAGGGAAAATCATAGGACTACACATTTTTTCAAAACAAATAGCCTATCATTTTGATGAAGACGGAAATCTCTATGCCATAGAATATCATGATCCCCAAAATCCAACACGCACAATGATTGCGGCACGTCCCAATCGATCTGTCATTTCTTCTCAAACGCCAACCACAAAAACCACCGCGCCTCAAGGACTCGGTTTCCAGGAGATTAAAGAAATAACGGAAAATGGAAATGGTAACGGCAATGGTTCTGAAGAAATTGATGATGAAATCATTGAAAAAATAAGACGGATTTTGGATATCTCTGGACAATCGATCCAACAAGTCATGCTTGGCATTTCAAAGCTGAGAGACGAGTTCGATTATTCCCTCAAAGAAGCTATCGAAACCCTGGAAGCCTTTTTTCAAAAGAAAGCTTCCGAAGAAGAACAAAAAAATCAAACAACTGCCGCACAAGCATATGTTGAAGACAACAATCAGAAAAAAGAAGAAAACGGTTTTTCAGGTATTCAGATCATTGGAACCCAAAAAGGCAGATTTGCTTCTCGAACGGCTGAAAATTTTCCAAAAGACAGACTCCAGCAACTCAACCAATTTATTTTAGAAACGGGAAATTGGCCACACCCCCTAGAAGATACTTCGCTTGAAACCTTGCTTGCAAAACTGGTCAGCGATTATGGCGGTAGAAAAAATATGGCCCCCTATTTAACGCCTGAAAATCAAGCTTTACCCACTGTTGCGATTTATCTGGATATCAAACGTTTGGCAAAAGAAGTGGATGAAGCTATTTCAAAAGAAGGACATTGGCCAGATCCAACCTCACATAAAAAGTACCAATCCTTGATGCCGGTCATTGTAAGCCATGGCGGAAGAGATGCTGTTTTCCCCCATCTCGCCCAAAAATCACAAAAAACAATTATTGCAAATAGCTGGCTTCGTCCCATTCAAAAAATTAACCGATACTTGAATGAATTTGATCGCTGGCCCAGTCTCAAGCACAAACATCCCGATGCCAAAGATTTATCAACATGGATTTCCGACCATGGTGGGAAAAAAGCAGTTTATCCTTATTTGAATCAAAAAAATAAGAAGAAATTTAATATCAAATTCGCGGTCCTTCCACTTGAAGTTCTTGTGGATTGGATGCGTATTCATCACACCTGGCCAAGCCAGACAGCCGAACATCATTCTCATGAATGGAAACTTGCCGTCTGGATCAATGGACATGGGAATCGTATTGAAATTTTTGAAGCCTTACCTGAAGATCTTCAACAAAATTTTCCGATTCGAATGAAATCTGAAGAAGGTCTTTTTGAAGATCTTTTAATTCGGGATCCTCTGACACTTTTAAATCATTTTAGTAAATGGTCTGGGAAAATGCCGACCGAAGATTTAAAAGATCCAAAAAGTTATCAACATCAACTTTATGAATGGATGCAACGCTATGGCGGAAAACAAGTTAAAGTCTCCCCGCTTCATAGGCTGCATCATTATATTGAATTAAACTGGGAACTCCCCCGCTATGATTCTCCAATTCCCGAAGATCGAAAACTGTATAGCTGGATGTCAGAACAACCCGGAGGTCTTCAAGGTGCCATTGCACAGCTTTCACTTAGAATGCGAAAAATCCTTGAACGAAAGCTTTCAAAAACTGAATTAGAACACGTCCAAAAAATAATCCGTCAACATCAAAGATGGCCCACGCATGCTTCTGATGACCCTGAAGAACGCCGGGCAGCAGATATTGTTCGAAGGACTGGGCGAAAGATAATTTATGCTCTCATAGAAAAAGAGGCCCGAAAACATGTTACGCTCATATGGAGCCAAACTGGACATGTAAGAAAAAAATTAAAACATGCGCCCCATAAGCTTCTAGATCACTTCATTCAATACGCAGATCGTGCACCAACCATAACGAAAGATGAACGCCTTTTGGCCGAATTTGTGGAATCCAAGGGTGGCATGACTGCACAATATCGGCTCTTATCTCCCCGTAGCAGAAAAATATTATCCATCGAGCTTCCAGAACATATTAAATTGGAATTAAATCGTATTGTCTCAGAAACACAGGCCTGGCCAGATCAAAGATCCGAAGATGCTGCAATTTCAAATTTTGCAAAAAATTTATCCGATACTTATGGTCCCTTTGCTTTACTTTTTGAAAACCTAACAGAAGAAAACAAGAAATTTTTTGATGTTCGTTACTGGGTCGACCCCTTGGAGCTCATCAATGAATATATTTTAATGCATCGTGAGTACCCCTCAAAGGCGAAGACGAAGGGTGTTCAATCCAATCGGCTTCGAAACTGGTCGGAGAATATGGCACGCCAATACGCTCCCAAATTGACAGGTTCTCAATTTATTTTTCCTTATTTAAGCAAAGAGGCTCAAAGCGTCCATAAAGTCCGCATGCTTGTAGAACCCCTTGCTGTTCTTAGTGAGTTTATTGAAAAAGAAAAAAGAGTGCCTGATTTAAGCCATAAACTGGATCAAAAAACAGATGGGCTTTCGAAAAAGTTAGTACACTGGATTCGAAACCATGGGGGAATCCGGGCAATCCGCCCGCTTTTATCTGAAAAAGCGCGACAAATTTTAAATGAAAAAACACCTAAATAGAGAGTAGCTCATCCACAATGGCGGTGGCGGCGTAGGGGTGGGCGTGCTCTAACATTTTTTTACGCATGACTTCCAATGCGCGGGGATTTTGTAAGGCCCATTCAATTTCTTTGGCCAACGTTTGGCCGTTGAGTTTCCAATCTAATAAAAGACGCGCGGCGCTATCGTCTGCCAAAGCTCTTGCATTTTTTTCTTGATGGTGGCTGGCATGCGGATACGGAATAAAAAGACAGGCTTTGCCTTTCACCGTGAGCTCTGAAACCGTTGAAGCACCCGCTCTACAGATAATATAATCTGCCCGATCGATCACTTCATCCATATTATAAATAAAATCATAAATTTCTACCTGCCAATGGTTTTCTGTATAAACATTTTCAACCCATCTTAAATCGGCACGGCCAGTTTGATGAATGAGATGAATTTTTTCTTTCAGCGGCGTCAAAAATGGAAGCGCTTCTAACATCGCACGATTAATGGAGTGCGCGCCTTGCGATCCTCCCAAAATAAAAAGTATAAACCGATCGCTTGTTTTGATTGTCTTAGAGACGAATTTTCGGACCGGGTTTCCAGTCACGATTGCTTTTTTTTCAGAAATATATTTTTTGGGACTTTCAAAACTTAAAAAAACTTTATGCACAAAATAAGATAAAATGCGGTTGGTCATCCCTAAAGTTACATTTTGTTCTTGAATAAATCTTTTTTTCCGAAGCACCCATGCCGCCAAAATTGCAGGGAAACTGGCATACCCCCCCACTCCCAAGACCACATCGGGTTTAAATTGAAGTAAGATGATCAAAGCTTGAAGGGTAGAAATGGGAATCATAAAAAGTGTAAAAATTTTGGCTAAAGCGGATTTTCCCTTATACCCCTGGATCCAAACTGTTTTTAAAGGAAGATTAAACTTAGGCAAAACGGTGCATTCAATGCCTTTTTGGGTCCCTATAAATAAAACGTGGTTCTCTTTATTTCGGCTTAGAAATTCTTGCGCCACAGCAATCCCCGGAAATAAATGCCCCCCTGTGCCCCCGCCTGCAATCAGGAGTTTCATCTATAGTTTCTCATCTGTAGTTTCTCCACGCCACATCTTGTCCATAGGCCGAAATATTTAAAAGAATTCCGACTGCCATTAAATTGACAACCAAAGATGTCCCCCCATAACTCATAAAAGGAAGCGCTAACCCCTTGGTTGGGAGCAATCCCATGACAACCGCCATATTGGTAATGGCTTGAAAACCAATTAAAGACGTAATTCCCAAAGCCAAATACATCCCAAAAAGATCGGGCGCTTTTAAAGAAACACGAATGCCGCGATACAAAAAAATACCAAATAAAAAAATAACAATCAACGTTCCGATAAGTCCCATTTCTTCTCCCACCACAGAAAATATAAAATCGGTGTGGGCCTCAGGAAGATAAAATAATTTTTGAATGCCATCCCCCAGCCCCAATCCCATAATTTTCCCCCCATAAAAAGCTAAAAAAGATTGAATAATTTGAAACCCCGTATTGGCAGGGTCGTCCCAGGGATTTAAAAACGCTAAAATTCTTTTTTGACGGTAAGGCGCGCTCATCATGAAAAACCATCCTGCTGGGATGGCAACAAGAAGTGCCGTTAAAATATAAGAAATTCGTGTTCCCGCAGCAAACAACATTAAAAAAACCAAAAAAGAAATGACAATGGAAGTTCCAAAATCGGGCTGCGCCAAAAGTAAAACAATAAAAATACCTGCCACAACTAAATGCGGCAAAAATCCAATAATAAAAGATTTCACATTCTCTTCTTTTTTAGAAAGCGAATAGGCCAAATAGATAATGAGGGCATATTTTGCGATTTCGGAGGGTTGAAAATGGATCCCCGCGACTTGAACCCAGCGCTGTGCGCCACCTACTTTATGTCCCAGGCCTGGCATAAAAACACAAAGCATGAACACCAAGCTGACACATAAAAATGGATAAACAATTTTAAAAAGATGGTGATAGTCTACAAATAAAAAAATCACCAACAATAAAAAACCAAAAATGGCAAACACCCCCTGCCTTTTTAAAAAAAAATAGCTGTCTTGATATTTTTGGAGTGCGTAAATGGAGCTAGAGCTATAGACCATGACGACGCCGATCAAAACCAAGGCAAAGGTGATGAATAAGAGCCAATAGTCAAATGGGATTTTACGGTTCATATTTTATACGTAATAAAGTCAAGGGAGGCTATAATGTTTCGTCTGGGCCCCTCCGCCCGGTGTGGATCCTCCCATCCAAAACATTATAGCCTCCCTTGACTTCGCACATATACATAAATCCCTAATATCCCCATCATCTTCTACCTGCCGGTCCTGAAGGTAATACAATCCCCCTTTTTTTCTGATTTTGGTTATATATCACGAATCATCTCCTTAAATCGATCCCCTCGCTCTTCAAAATTCTTAAAAGCATCGAAGCTCTTGCAGCCTGGCGAAAATAAAATGACATCGCCTGCTCTGGATTTTTGATATGCCATAAAAATAGCTTCTTCGAACGTCCCAACCACGTAGGTTTCTGAATAATCTCCAATGGCGCGATTAATTTTTTCCTTGGCCTCTCCTGTAATAATTAAAATTTTGACATGTTCCTGAACCAAAGACCGAAGCATTTCAAAATTTTGATCCGTATCTTTCCCCCCCATAATTAAAACCAATGGTTTTTCAAAACTTTGAAGCGACTTTGCCACCGAATGCACATTGGTGGCCTTTGAATCATTATAAAAATCGACATAGCCAGCGGTTTTGACAAATTCCAGCCTATGGGGCACAGCTTGAAATTCATCAATTGTTTTTTGAATGGCTTCCGGCTTACACTTTAAAAGTTTTCCAACCAAAATAGCTGCCATAAAGTTTTCTTTATTATGATCGCCCTTCAGTTTTAACTTATCTGCCGAATATGTTTCTTTTTCAGATCCTTTTAACTTCATACAAAATTTTCCATTTTTAAAATAAACGCCTTCTTGTTTTGGCGTCAGGCGTTCAAACCCAAAATAATAAATTTGAGATTTGGCAATCGTTTCATACGTTTTGACACGCTCATCTCCAGCATTTAAAATTAAAAAATCTTTTATCGTTTGATTTTCAAAAATACGCCCCTTCATTTTCCAATATTCTTCTGGGGAATGACGATCCATATGATCTGGCGTTAAATTTAAAATAATAGAAGCTTTGGGATGAAACTTTTCGATATTTTCTAATTGAAAACTACTCACTTCACACACCACAACTTCAAATTTTTCCTTGGATAAAAGCATGTAGGTCAAAGGCGTTCCAATATTTCCCCCGATAAAGACTTTCTTCTGCGCATTTAAGAACATTTTTCCCACAATCATCGTGGTTGTGGTTTTGCCATTGGTTCCTGTAATGGCAATGATGGGACAGCGAATATATTGGCTCGCAAATTCCACTTCACTTAAAACTGGCATTTTATTTTTACGTGCAGCTTCCAATAACGGAATATTCGTTGGAACTCCAGGACTGACAATGATGAAGTCTGCCTTGAGTAAGGTTTTTATGGGATGACTCCCTAAAACATATTTTATTCTTTTAAGGTCAGAAAGATCTTTTATAAAACTTGAAAGTTCTGTTTTCTTCTTAAGGTCTGTAACTGTAACTTTGGCCCCACGACTCACCAAAAATTTTGATGCAGCTACGCCCGTTCTGGCCAACCCCACAACCACCACATGTTTATTTTTTAAAATCATTATCTTAATTTTAACGTCGAAAGCGCCACCATCGCTAAAATAATTGAAATAATCCAAAACCGAACCACAATTTTAGGCTCCGGCCACCCCAACATTTCAAAATGATGATGAATGGGCGCCATTTTTAAAATCCGCTTTCGTGTGAGCTTAAAAGACCCTACCTGAAAAATAACAGAAATGGCCTCTACCACAAAAATACCCCCCACAACGGCCAATAAAATTTCATGCTTCACCATGACAGCAAGTGTTCCAAGTGCACCCCCCAGAGCCAAAGCGCCGACATCTCCCATAAAAATAGC
>MGRI01000018.1:4434-9922 GCA_001798105.1 Deltaproteobacteria bacterium RIFCSPHIGHO2_02_FULL_40_11 | reverse complement strand
AAACTGCCCCAATGGATAGGCGAGCTTTGGAGACATGTGTTTTGTGACAGGGGGGAGATCAAATAATTCTAAAACCTGGTTGATCCATTCCCACATGAATACGGGTTTTCCTTGTGTAATAAAATAGGCGTTCCCGGGAACCTGGGAACCATATTTTAAATGTTGGGCCGCGAGCACATGTGCTTTTGCCACATTTTCAACATAAGAAATATCTGTTTTGTTTTTTCCATCGCCCACAATGCGAAGTCTTCTTTTTTTGGCCATGTGTAAAATTTTTGGAATAATATAGCGATCCCTGGGACCCCAAACCAAATGGGGTCGGATGGCTACCGTTAAAAGACCTTTTTTTCCGTTGGCCTCTAAAACCATTTTTTCAGCCAAGGCCTTGGTTTGAGAATAAGGGGAAAGATAGGAGGCTGGGTAGGGAGCGGTTTCATCTACATTGATTTGGTCTTTACCCCCATAAACCACGCTGGAAGAAGAACAATACACAAGCCTTCCAATTCGAAAAGCTTGGCAAGAGCGAATGATATTTTGGGTGCCTAAAACATTGGTTTTATAAAATTCTTCATCGGGGCCAAAAACCCCCACTTTGGCAGCAATATGAAACACGGTATCTGTGTCCTGACAGGCTTGATCCACTGTTCTGGGATTTGAAATATCACCTTGAACAATTTCAACGCCTTTTTTTTGAAGTTCAGGATAGGTGCCGCGGCATAAAACGCGGACATGGGTATTTTGTTTCAGAAGTTCGTCCACAACATAGCTGCCAACAAATCCTCCACCACCCGTGACCAAGACCTTCATAAAGTATTTCCCAGTTTTTTACGCGCCCAGAGGGCGAGTTTTTCTCGATTAATTTTAGCATTATGGCGAATGTCGACGGGAAAATCAGCATAAAACAAAAGTTCTGAAATGTCTTGAGTTAGGTTGGAACTTCGGGCCAAAATCTGAAGTTCTTCTTTCAGTCTTAAAAGCCTGGGCGATTCTTTGAGAATGGATTTGTCTTTGGGTTCAATAATGATGATGGGCGTATGTCCTACGCCCACCAACGCCGATCGAAACACATCGGCATGTTGATTAAAAATATTTTCAACCGGAATCGTAAAGTATGTTTTGCTGGGCGTTTGCACACGATGTTTTTTTCGACCGCAGTACCACAGATTTTCGTGTGCATCAAAATACCCCACATCTCCCATGCGATGCCAAAGATGCCCCTCTGTGTCGATTGTCTTTGCAAGGGCCGTATTGATGGGGTCTTCAAAATATGTTTTTGTCACATGTGCGCCTGAAACCATGATTTCTCCTACAGATCCTGTATGCATCAAATCTGCCGTCGTAAATTTTTTAAGCGGTTGATCTGTGATTCTTAAAATCTGGACATTTGTATTGAAGGCAGGTTTTCCAATTTCAATTCCAAAGCCCGCGTGTCTTTCTTTGCGTTCAATCAGACTGACTGGCAAAGCTTCTGTTGCGCCATAAGGGGTATAAACGTGTGCAGTAGGGGATAAAATTTTATCAAAACGTCTGAGCAGGTTTTCAGATACGGGTGCCCCTGCAATTAAAATTTTTTGAAGCGAGGGCAGCTGAATTCCAAATTTGAGGCAATATCGTGTGACTCGATTCCAAAGGGCAGGGGATCCAAACATCATCGTGACCTTGTGATTTAAAATATTTTCACAAATCATCTTCGGGTTTACGTGTGCGGGCCGAGTGGGGTCCATGTTGGGAAGGATGCAATGCGTTCCAAAGGCAACACTAAAGAGCGCAAACAATGGAAATGTTGGCATATCAATATCTTTTTCAGAAACTTTAAAGTGTTTCTTTAATATTTCAAGCTGGGCTTCAAACATGCCTTGTTCATACACAACGCCTTTTGGGGGGCCGGTTGAGCCTGTTGTAAAAATAATGGCGGCGGGATCCTTCGCTGCGCTCAGGATGACAGGCCCTTCTGTTTTGGGCTTGTTTTTCATCAGCGAAATGATCGTTGGAAAATGAAAGAACCATTTGGGGCCAACACAAATAGAACGTTTTAAGGTTCGAAAACTTTTTGGAAAAAGCCCCCTTAATAAAAAAGATTTTGGAATGCCAATAAAAAAATCGGGTTGCACGTGGGCAATGCACTTTTTTAAGTGCCAAAAGCCAATGCCTGGATCAATGAGAACACACACGGCGCCAATTTTAAAAAGCGCAAAGGTAATGAATGTAAATTCAAGGCTGGGGCGGACCATTAAAATAACGCGATGGCCTTTTTGAATGCCAAGCTGTGTAAATCCCAAAGCCAATTGATTGGCCTTTTGATTTAGCTCATCATAAGTAAGTGTTTGATCTAAAAAAGTAACAGCGGGGTGGGTAGGTGAATCTGTAGCTCTTTGCGAAAGGGATGCGGCGATCGTCATAGCGGGTAACGATTTAAAAAATCTTCAATCCATGGAATAATTCTGTCATAAGCATCTTCCACAACCAGGTGGCCTGCGTCTGCAATAATTTTAACCCAAGCATTGGGGAAAAAATCTTCCCAGGCCATGAGATAGCGGTGTGTAAAACAAAAATCTTTTTCTCCCCAGACGATGAGCATCGGGTGGTCTTTAAAAATGGGGTGTCTGTCTGTCATATTTTCAAAAATGGGATAGCTTGGAATTTTTTCATGCCAGGGAATGTCCCGGACAAATTTTAAAATTGCAATTCTGTTTCGATAACTATTGTAAGGCGCCAGATATCCTTTGCGTACATCGCTGGTTAGGGCAGCTTTATTTTTGATGCCCATCCAAAGCGCACCACGAACAAATCCATTTAAAAGACGAACGCCGACTTCTCCCAGAACAGGAATGCGACACAGTTCGATTCGAATCGGAATCGTCAGGTTATATTCGCCCCCCATAAAGGCCGCAGAATTAAAAACAATAAAGCGTTTTACATTTTCGGGGTGTTGGTGCGCATAGCCCATGCCAATGGGGCCACCCCAGTCGTGCATGAGAAGGGTGGTCTTTTGAACGTTTAAATCTGTGAGCAGTGCATTCAAGTTTTCAATATGTGTTTTAAGCGTGTATTGATAAAAACGAGGTTTATCGCTCAGGCCCATGCCCATGTGATCGGGGGCAATGACGCGATAGTTTTTTGAAAAATGGCGGATGAGATTTCTGTAATAAAAAGACCATGTGGGATTGCCATGGAGCATGACCAAAATCTCCCCTTGCCCCTCATCGATATAGTGCATTTGGTGACCATGAATGTTTAAGAAGTGTGACTTGAAAGGATACAGGTGCTTAAATGCAGATGTGTCTACCATTTAACCCCCATGCAAAAACAATGAACCCCACTTCCAAATCCAAATAAAACGACTTTGTCATGGGGTTGGACTTTTCTTTTTTCAATGCCCATAGCCATTGAAATAGGTAAAGAAACAGAGCCCATGTTTCCCAAAAATTCATACGTTGGAAAATCTAAATGTGATTTTAAATTTATGGCTTTGAGCATTTCTTCTCGTGGCATTCGCCCTACCTGGTGGCTAAAAATATGTGAAACATCTTGTTGATTCCAGGATATCTCTTTTAGAAAAAGAGGCCAAGTTTTTTGAGCGAGCGTAATGGCCTTCGTGATTAAGGCTTGAGATTGTGTTTTCATCGAAATCGAGCTGTCAGAATTGAAAATGCCTGTATCTGGCCAGGCTTTGCAAACATCAAACTGTGTTGTATCGTTTTGAGCCAATCCGCCGATGAGGCGATGCTTTGTTTTTGAAACGGAAGGATGGGCAAGGGTCATGGCGCAAGATCCGCTGCCTAAAGTAAGCGTTGGAAAAATGAAAGAAGCTTCTTCCAGGGTGAGTGTGGGGGAGGTTAGAAGTTTTTGAATCATGCTTTGCACCATTTTTGTTGGGATTTCTGTGCCGACAATCAAGCCACGTTGGATTTGTCCTGTTTCAATCATGCTTGCGATCAGCATCATGCCATTTAAAAATCCCAAGCAGGCATTTGTGATATCAAAAGCCATGCAAGATTCTGGTAGATTTAACCCATGGTGAACGGCAGTAGCCGTTGCGGGTTCTAAGAAATCTCTCGAAACGGAAACGTGAACAATGCAGTCCATGTCTTTGGCGGTGAGGCCATTTTCTTGCATCAGCTTTTTAGCAGATTCAATGCTTTTTTGGCTTGGCAAAATATCTTCAGCCCAAACCCTACGTTCTTTGATCCCTGTTAAAATTTCAAAAAAGCCACTGGGGAGTTCAAAGCGCTTGGCCAAAGATCCAAGTTTTTCTTCGATTTCTTTTGAAGAAAGTATTTTTTCTGGCAAGGTATAGGCCATGGCCTCCAGGCATACGTTTTGAGTTTGCATACAAAAAGTATAGCAGGAGTTGGGGGTAAAAATTAAGAAAAATAATGGCACTTTCAATTCAAAATCGGTATTCTTAGGGTATGTCTCAAAAACTTTACATTCGAATTTCAGGGGTTGTTTTCTTCCTGGTGGGGCTGGTGCATCTTATCCGGTTGATGTTTACCTGGCAGGTTTTTGTTGCTGGGGCTGAGCTCCCCGGATGGCCCAGCTTTTTAGCTCTGATTGTGGCCTGGTATCTCTCGTACGCCGCATTTAGCCTAAAAAGCTAAATCATTTGACACGTGGGGAATGGCGAAATACCATGCCTTCTAGGTATTGTTTCTATGAAGGCTTTAACCTCCCCAGTTTATTTTTTTGGAAATGGCACAAGCGAGGGTGATCCCCGTTGTCAAGATCTCCTCGGTGGAAAAGGGGCTGGGTTATGTGAAATGACGCAGCTGGGGATCCCAGTTCCCCCAGGGTTTATCATTTCTACGGAAGTCTGTGTTGCGTACTACCAAAATCAGTTTTCCTATCCTGCAGATCTCAAAGAAAAAGTGTATGAAAAATTAAAACGCCTTGAATCGGTCATGGGGGCAAAATTGGGGGATATTGAAAATCCTCTTTTAGTATCTGTTCGCTCTGGCGCAAGGGTGAGTATGCCAGGGATGATGGATACCATTTTAAATTTAGGGCTGAATGATCAAACCGTAGAAGGTCTTTTGAGGCGAACTCAAAATCCACGTTTTGCCTATGATAGCTATCGTCGGTTTATTCACATGTATGGCAACGTTGTGTTGGGGATTCAGAGTGATGAATTTGAGGATATTTTAAAACAGAAGAAAAAGAAAAATGGGGTCGAAAAAGATACGGAGCTCGATGCAGCTGCGTTAAAAGAAATTGTTTTAGCATATCAAAAACGTGTAAAAGACATCACTGGAACATCTTTTCCTCAAGATCCCTATGAACAATTATGGGGGGCCATTGGGGCCGTGTTTCGTTCCTGGAATTCGAATCGAGCGATCGCGTATCGAAAAATTCATCATATTTCAAATGAATGGGGAACGGCGGTTACCGTTCAGGCCATGGTGTTTGGAAACATGGGGCAAGATTCCGCCACAGGCGTTGCGTTTACCAGAAATCCAGCAACGGGTGAAAAAGGTATTTTTGGGGAGTA
>MGRI01000018.1:0-4412 GCA_001798105.1 Deltaproteobacteria bacterium RIFCSPHIGHO2_02_FULL_40_11 | reverse complement strand
GATGTTGTAGCAGGGATTCGTACGCCACAAGCCCTCATGCATTTGAAAGAAGATATGCCCGGGGCATATGACGATTTACTTCAAATTTTTAATCGATTAGAAGCGCATTACCGGGATATGCAAGACATTGAATTTACCATTCAAGATCAGAAAGTTTGGGTGTTACAAGCCAGATCTGCAAAACGAACAGCAACGGCTGCCATTCGAACGGCCGTTGAAATGGTTCAAGAAAAAATGATTTCAAAAAAAGAAGCGGTTTTAAGAATTAGCCCTTTACAGATTGAACAACTCTTACATCCCATGGTGGATCCTGCTTCACCCAAGCAGGTCTTGGCCAAAGGACTCCCGGCCTCTCCAGGCGGTGCGACTGGCCAAGTTGTTTTTTCACCCGATGAAGCTGAAAAATGGGCAGCAGCAGGGAAAAAAGTAATTTTGGTTCGGATGGAAACGTCGCCCGAAGATATCCATGGGATGTATGTGGCACAAGGAATTTTAACAGCCAGAGGGGGATCCACAAGCCACGCTGCTGTGGTTGCCCGAGGGATGGGAAAATGTTGTGTTGTAGGATGCGACGAGCTCCACATCAATTTAAAACAAGATGAAATGGAGCTTCGCGGTAAAAAAATTAAAAAGGGAGAAACAATTACATTAAATGGTACGACAGGAGAGGTCTATGCGGGGAAGGTCCCAACCATTCAACCGAAATTGGATGAAACCTATCAAACCTTAATGCAATGGGTGGATGAGATTCGAACGCTCAAGGTTCGAGCCAATGCAGATACGCCACACGATGCTAAAGTTGCCATCGGCTTTGGCGCAGAAGGCATTGGATTGTGTCGTACAGAGCATATGTTTTTTGATGAAACGCGGATTGATGCCATGCGAGAGATGATTTTGGTGGATCGAGACGATTTTAGAAAGCGTGCGCTGGATAAGCTCATGCCCATGCAAAAAACAGATTTTATTGGCATTTTTAAAGAAATGAGAGAGCGCCCGGTGACCATTCGTCTTTTAGATCCACCGCTTCATGAATTTTTACCTAAAAATAATAAAGAACTCCTGGCGCTTTCTAAAAAATTAGATTTGTCATTCTATCGACTCAAAAGAAAAGCAAAAAGTTTGGATGAATTTAACCCAATGCTTGGATTTCGAGGGTCTAGATTGGGGGTTGCCTACCCAGAAATTTATGAAATGCAAGTGAGAGCCATTTTAGAAGCGGCCTGTGAAGTAGAAGCATCAGAAAAAATAAAACTAAAACCTGAAATTATGCTCCCCATTATTGGAGATGCCAAAGAATTTGAAGTCTTAAAAGAGCTGATTCAAAAAACATGTAAAAGCGTTGAAAAACAGTACCGAACGAAAATTAACACTACGATAGGAACCATGATTGAGCTTCCCAGAGCAGCATTAACGGCAGACGACATTGCCAAAGAAGCTCAGTTTTTTTCTTTTGGAACCAATGATTTAACGCAAACGACTTTTGGAATTTCCAGAGACGATTCCAATCACTTCTTACCCAAGTATATTGAAAAAGGAATCTATGAAACCGATCCTTTTGTCAGTATTGATCAAAAAGGGGTAGGAAGGCTTATGGAAATGGGGGTAAGCCTTGGGCGAAAGACCAATCCCCATTTAAAAGTGGGCATTTGTGGTGAACATGGCGGGGAACCCAAGTCCGTTCATTTTTGCCATAAACTGGGGCTAGATTACGTAAGTTGTTCTCCCTATCGCGTCCCTGTGGCCAGATTGGCAGCTGCCCAAGCTGTATTGCTCAGACCTTCATAAATAACGTCATACTTCGTTCTCATTCGCTCAAGCGCTCAACGTACATCTAGAGTACGCCTCGCGCTTTCGCTCATTGCGGCCTCGTCTGACGTTATTTCTGAAGGTCTTTATAGTTACTTTGTAATAAGTTTATTGGGAAGCTCATTGGGATTCGAAGGCGTTTTTGGAAAATGGTGAGACAGAATATCTCCACATTTTAAAATGGCTTCACGTAACCCTTCTTTTAAATTGTTTTTTCGAATTTCTGTGGAAAGCTGTTTTACAATGACTTGCCAGGTGTCTTTTTCAACTTTTTGATGAATGCCTGAGTCTGCCAGAATATGGATTTTATGTTCTAAAAGAGACACGAAAATTAAAATGCCCGTTCGGTCGCGTGTGGTGTGAAGGTTATTCTCATAGAAGGCTTGAATGGCGCGTTGATAGGTTTCTTCTTCGATTTCTGGTTGAGATAAAAAATGTCTTTTAAGCCAGGGGATTTGAATCAGCCCAAGTCCCGAGAGTAAAAAACCAAGTTGGAATAAAAAATAAATAAGCGTGTCAAAATAGGGATATAAAAGATAAGCCAAACCACTTAAAAACACAGAAAATACAAACGCAAAACGCCACGAAGTGGCAGGGTAGGCATCGCTTGCTTTTAAAACCATAGGCACAATTTCGCCAAGGGTCCTCATTTCAGCTTCTTGTACTGCTTTTTCGATTGTTTCATGCATTTTTACCATCCTCCACTTGCGCCGCCTCCAGAAAAGCCGCCGCCTCCGCCAGACCAGCCACCCCCAAAACCACTGCCGCCAAAACTGCTCCCCCCAAAACCACTGCCACGACGGCCGCTCCCCAGTAAGCTTGCTAAAAACATGGCAAAAAGTAAACGTCTTCCCCTCAGTTTTTTGCCTTTAAAAAAGAAGGGAAGGATGAGTAAAAACCAAATTAAAATAAAAATGAAATATCCTAAACCATTAACGGGCGTCGGAGTTTTTTGAAAATGAGGTGTGTTTAAAAGCGAAACTTCTCCGCCCAAAGCGCTGGCAATGGCTTGAACGCCAGATGCAATGCCTGCGGCATAGTTATTTTGCTTAAAAGCAGGCGCAATCATCCCTCGAATAATTCTAGAGGCTTGAAGATCTGTGAGTTCGCCTTCAATCCCATCGCCGACTTCAATTCTTATTTTTCTTTCTTGTTTGGTGATGAGTAAAATGACCCCAGAACCGGTTTCTTTGTTTCCAATTTTCCATTTTTCAGCCAAACGCATTGAAAAATCTTCTAAAACATCTCCTTTGAGAGATTCAATCGTGACCACTTGAATTTGATATCCCGTTTGCTGGTAGAATTGTTGAATACTTAAGGCCAGGGCTCTTTTTTGGGGAGATGAAAGCATGCCTGCTTCATCGACAACGGGGCCGGAAAGATGGGGCAAATCTGCTGCCCACGTTACACAAGAAATCAGTACAACAAAAAGAAAAAGTTTTTTCAAAACTCTACTTTGGGTGTAACCGTTTCAGCTTCTGTTACAGAAAATTGAGGCATTTTTTTGTATTTATAAAAAAGACTATTTACAAAAGATTCCGGCGGGACAGTAATCTTGTTATTATAATTTTGAACAGTCTCAATATAACGCCTGCGTGCGATTGAAATTCTATTTTCTGTGCCTTCAAGCTGGGCTTGAAGATCTCTGAAATTTTCGTTGGCTTTTAAATCGGGGTATTTTTCAACCACCACCATGAGTTTTGAAAGTGCCGCAGTGAGCCCTTGTTGCGCTTGTTCAAATTTTTGAAGCGTTTGCGGGGTGAGTTGATCGATATTCAATTGTGTTTTGGTGGCATTGGCGCGGGCTTCAATCACGGCTTTAAGCGTTTCTTTTTCATGACGTGCATACCCTTGAACGGTTTTCACAAGGTTTGGAATGAGATCTGCGCGTCTTTTATATTGATTTTGAACTTCCGCCCAGCCAGCTTCTACAGCATTTTTCGATTGTGGAATGGAGCGAATACCGCATCCCGTACTTCCTAAAATCAGAAAACCAAGAACCCAAAAACTTAAAAGATATTTTTTTTGTTTCATGTACTTTTTCTCCTCTTATTCTGTAGGCCCGGACCACTCTGTAATGCCGCCGCATAAGTTTGTGAGGTTTTTGTAACCTTGTTTGGCCAAAAATCCACACACCGCTTGAGAGCGCCCGCCGGATTTACAATACACAATGTAATGGGCGTCTTTGGGCCCAACCTCTGACAGGCGATCTTCAATTTCTTCTATGGGAATGTGTTTACATCCAGGGATATGGCTGGCATCAAACTCTTCCTGGGTTCGGACATCCAGCCAAATGTATTTTTCTTTTTCTTGCGTGTAGCAGGTGAGTCCATCTTTTGAATCGATTTCACAAAAAAGTCCAGATTTGTGTTTTTCCATGCTTTTATGTTTCTCAAAATAGGATTCTAAAATCAAGGCTAAAGTTGTTTGTAAAGTTCGGTCAAAAGTTTAATGATTTGAACGCGGTTGGCTCTCGGCGGTTTATCAATAATCATTGCATGGTACAGGTCTGAAATGCCGCTCGGTAGACGGCCTTTTCGAATGCTAAATTCAAAGACTTTTCTTTGGATGCGCTCTTTTGAGAAAACAGGGTAGAAGAAATTTTG
>MGRI01000017.1 GCA_001798105.1 Deltaproteobacteria bacterium RIFCSPHIGHO2_02_FULL_40_11 | reverse complement strand
ACCGCAGGTGTTGCTAAAACCTGTGCGGGTGAAGATGCCACAGTTGTCTCTTGTTTTTTTGGCACCAATACCTTGGGCTTTTCCTTTGGTTCTTTTTCTTTTGGCTCCGACTCGCCAGCTTGCGCAATCGTCACCAAAACTTGTCCCACTTCTACTTGATCGCCATCTTTAAAATGAAGCTTTTGAATTTTGCCTTGGGTGGGGGCTGGAATTTCAACCGTGGCTTTATCGGTCATGACCTCCACCATGGGTTGATCTTCTTTGACCAGATCGCCTTCTTTTACCAACCATTTTACAATTTCGCCCTCATGAACCCCTTCTCCTAAATCTGGTAATTTAAATTCCATGCAACAGCTCCTTTCTTAACATATTAGACCTCCACCGAAAGATAATTCCCCTGAAGAAGCGTCCCGGAAGCGCATTTGGCTTGGTCACGAAGTGCAAATGCGCTGAGGGCCGCAGGCAGCGCCGCACCGCTGGAGTGCGGCGACTGCCGGTTCTGAAGGGGAATTATCTTTCGGTGGAGGTCTAATATTTTCATAAGCTTTTTCAATACCCCATCACTTTTTCAATCGCCATCACAATCCGCTTGGCGTCGGGTAAATACACATGTTCTAACGTATATGGAAACGGTGTGTCAAAACCCGTCACTCTTAAAATCGGGGCTTTCATATATTCCATGGCATGTTCTGCAACCAATGCAGAAATTTCAGCCCCCATCCCACAGGTTCGCACAGCTTCATGGACTGTAATCACACGCCCCGTTTTTTTGGCTGAATCTAAAATCGTTTTAATATCTAAAGGCATAATGGTTTTTAAATCGATCACTTCAATGGAAGCTTCCACATTGCGTGCCGCTTCCAAAGCAATGGGCATCATGGCCCCATAGGCAATTAAGGTTACATCCTGGCCAGGGTGAACAATTTCTGCTTGTCCTAAAGGTGTTGTATAATCGCCTTCGGGCACCTCCCCTTTCACCGCGCGATATAATCTTTTTGGCTCTAAAAATAAGACTGGATCAGGATCTCGAATGGCAGAAATTAAAAGTCCTTTGGCATCTTTGGGATTTGAAGGAATCACAACTTTTAATCCCGGCGTATGCGCAAAATATGTTTCTGTGCTTTGCGAATGATAATGTCCCACTTTAATCCCACCACCATAAGGAGAGCGAATCACCAATGGACACGTAAATTGTCCCGCCGATCGATACCGCATTTTTGCAGCTTCTGAAACAATTTGGTCAAAGCCAGGATAAATAAAATCTAAAAACTGAATTTCTGCCACAGGGCGCATGCCATACACTGCCATCCCGACGGCCGTACCACAAATGGCAACTTCACTTAAGGGCGTATCAAAACATCGTTCCTCTCCAAATTCTTTTTGAATGCCTTCGGTGGTTCGAAAAACGCCGCCCAAGAATCCAACATCTTCTCCAAAAACAACAACATTTGGATCCCGACGCATTTCTGTTTTGAGTCCATCATTAATCGCTTGTAAGAGTGTCATTTCTGCCATGTCTTCTCCTTACAGTGGAAACTTCTCAGACGTATCGATAAATTCGCCTTTGTGTTTCGCTTCTTCTAAAAGTTCATTGTGTTGTATTTTTAAATGATACGGCATGTCTTGGTACACACCTTCAAAGATTGTTGAAATTTTTGGTGGCGCAGCCTTCGATACTTTTTCCACAGCTTCTAAAATTTCTTGTTTAAGTGTTTCTTTAAGTTTTTTGTCGAAGTCTTCATTCCACAACCCTTTTTTCTCTAAATAGACCTGAAACCTTTGAATGGGATCTTTTTTGGCCCAAGCTTCAAATTTTTCCTTTGGACAATATTTGGTGGGATCATCTGAAGAACTATGGGGCCCCATGCGAAACGTAACAGACTCAATAAAGGTTGGCCCTTTGCCCTCCCGTGCACGATCGGCTGCTTCTTTTACGACTTGGTACACGGCCAAAACATCGTTGCCATCCACACGAACGCCTCTCATCCCGTAAGCTTTTGCTTTATCGACCAAAACCTTTACCCCCGTTTGCTTTTCTACAGGAACAGAAATGGCATACTGATTATTGGAACAAAAGAAAATACACGGCGCTTGATGAATGGCTGCCATATTTAACCCAGCATGAAAATCGGTGGAAGAGGTTCCCCCATCGCCACAATAAGTAATGACCACATTTTTATCTTTTTTAATTTTAGAAGCAATGGCTGCGCCTGCGGCGTGTCCCAACTGCGTCCCAATGGGCGAAGAAATGGAAACAAAATTTGTTTCTTTATGCGAAAAATGGTTTGGCATTTGGCGTCCTTGAAGGGGGTCTAATTCATTTCCAAAATATTGCCCCATCATGTCTAAAAGAGGCATCCCACGAATGAGGGCCACAACATATTCTCGATACGCCGGAAAGACCCAATCGTTTTTTTGAAGGGCCAAGCCACTCCCCGCCAAAGCTTCCTGCCCAAGACACGTCACGCAAAATCCAATTCGACCTTGACGTTGGAGCATCAACATGCGTTCGTCTAAAAGACGCACCATCACCATAGAATGATAGAGTTTCTGAAGTTCCTCTTTTGAAAGTTTGGGTTCCAAAGCAGAATCCACGAGTTCACCGTTTGGTTTTAGAATTTGAATCATGTCTTCTTGCATCATGCCCACATCCTTTCTTTTAAAATATTTCGAATGAAGAGCTCTCCTGCTTTATAAGAACTTCGCACCAAAGGTCCAGAAGCAACATATAAAAATCCTTTTGAACGTGCCATGCTTTCAAGCTCTTGAAATCGCGTAGGATGCACAAAACTTTCTACAGGAAGTTGTTTTTTGGTGGGTTGCAAATACTGCCCCAACGTTAAAATATCAACGCCCACAGATCTTAAATCGTCCATGCATTCCAAAACTTCTGGGTCTGTTTCCCCCAAACCCAACATTAAAGAAGATTTTGTAAAAAGTGTAGGTTTTTTGGATTTTAAATAATCTAAAACAAAAAGTGTTGTTTCATAGCTACATTTTCCGTCTCGCACTTTTTGGGTCAGCCTTCGAACTGTTTCTTGATTTTGTGAAATCACTTCTGCACCCGAAGCAAGCATTGTATCTAAAGCGGCGAGGTTTCCTTTAAAATCTGGGATCAGGGTTTCACACAGAATACTTGGATTTCGTTTTTTTATTTCACAAACGGTTGCAGCAAAATGACTTGCCCCGCCATCTTCTAAATCATCTCGATCGACAGATGTTAAAACAACATATTTTAAATTTAAGGCTTCAACGGTATCTGCCACTTTTTTGGGTTCATCTGGATCCAAAGGGTTTCCAATACGAGCGGTTTTCACAGAACAAAACCGACAGCCTCGGGTACAGGTATCGCCCATGAGCATGAGCGTTGCCGTTCCGCTATTCCAGCATTCTTCAATATTGGGACACCTTGCCTCTTGGCAAACGGTATTTAAATTTAGACTTTCAACACGATTTTTTAACGCAGTATAGGTTTTACCTGCAGGTAAGCGTACTTTGATCCAGTCGGGTTTTCTTGCAAAAGAGATGTTCATTTTCGAGCCCGACTATACTGAAAAAAGGGACAAGCTGCCAAGGAATTTATCGTCTAAAAATACTGCCGATGGCCTTTGGCTAAGAATGGATTGCGATCTTTTTCGCGTTGAATCGTGGTTTTTGGACCATGCCCGCAATGGACGCGGGTTTGGCCGGGTAAAATTAAAAGCTTCGATTGGATGGCTGAAATCAATGTTTCCGTATTTCCACCCGGGAGATCTGTCCTGCCCACCGAACCATAAAACAGTGTATCGCCCACAAACACATCGCCGGGTGTGTAAAAACACACGCCGCCTGGCGTATGGCCGGGGGTTTCAATCACTTCTAAGGTTTGTGCCCCAAAGGAAATGTCAGTCCCTGCTTGAATCGTGCCTGCTACGGTGGGACGCGTTACATTTGGAAACCCAAAGTACTGACAAATGGTTTCTAAATTTTCTAAAAGGTATTCGTCGTTTTTATTGAGGTAATACGGTGCTTCTAATGTTTTTTGAAGATCATACGCTCCTGCAATATGATCAATATGGCCATGGGTAGAATAAATGGATTTTACTTTTAAATCGCGCTCTTTCAGATACGCTAAAACCTTTTCATTTTCAAACCCACCTGGATCCACAATAATTGCTGATGCAGTATCTGGATCCGATAAAATATAGGTGTGCTCTTGAAAGGGGCCGACTGTAAAAAAATGAATTTCCATTAGAATTCGTCTTTAAAAATTTTCTGTTCAAACTTTTCGATCATTCTTTTTAACCGGCCCTGTGCTTCTGTGTCAATGGACTTCCCCCCATAAACACCTTCATATTGTCTTAAAATAGAATCAAAGAGCTTCTGTAAATCGTCCCCTAAGACGTTTTGTGCTGTTTCGGTTTGGTGAAATGCCATTAAAGTTTTATGTGCTTTTTTTCTTTCTTTCGCTTTTGTGGAAAGAAGTTGTTTCATATAATGTATATACGCATGTCTGGGAATTAGATCTAAAGCCTGTGCCACCCAATTCGCGTCTTCACTTTTCTGAAACGATTCTATTTTTTCAATCATTTCTTTGGGTGTGAGTCGATGGGAAATCCGTAAGTGTGCCATCTGAGATAAAAGTAAAAACAGGGTTTCAAAATCTTTTTCTTCTAAATAAGCTTGAGCTAAAATGCCTGGAATACTTTCATCCATTGCACTGAGGTCACATAACGCTTCATGGGCAGATTGACGCACCTTCGGGGAATTGCTTTTAGCGGCCTCCAAAAAAGTATATTTAAAAATAATCTGCCCCCAAGCCCCCATGGCTTCAATCATATCTGCTTTGAGTAAATCATTTTCACTTTCTACGTATGGGCGAATGGCAGAATACGCATGAAAGCCCAGAGAGCCTAAAAGATCGATTAAGACTTCGGCTCTCTCCTCTTGGGCCACATCCCACGTGTTTGGATCTTGCGCACGAATGGCCTGGAGCTCTGCCACTGCTTCCTTTGCAATAGAAGATGCATTTCTTCGAAGATACGTCAGAAACGCTTCAAAATTTTCACTTTCAGGCGATAAGTGGGCATACACATCGATGGCAAGACGCGTTGTTTGTTGTGGAAAATCCAAAAAGATTTCTCCAACAGCGTCTACTTTATAAGGATTATTTTTATCTTGAATGGCTCTTGCCATATCTTTCGGTGAAATTTCTCTCCCATCTTGAATTGCCGCGAAAGACCGCATATATACATGAACGGCTTGGTACACTTCAAAAGCCATAAATAACCCTTCAGGTTCTTTTAGAATACTGGTTGCCCCTTCTTCTTTTTTTAAAATTTCTGCAACTTGCGCTTGTAATGCAGGTGGCACCCCCCCATCTTCAACCAATTGAGATAAACCACCCACTACCATTCGACAAATTATGGGATCTGATTTTGGATCGTTATAAAATTGAAGCACTGCTTGAATGGACATTTCGGTCTGCATATCGATCAGTAAAAAAATCGCCATCATTTTATAATAGGCCGAAGGGTGTGCCCCTAAAAGACGAATGATATAGAGTTGTGTCACGTCTGGTTGAGACATTAATGCTGCATAAGCCTTAATAACAGGGTCAAATGAAAAATAAGATTCATCGTCTTCATCCCCTTCGACTTCAATTTCATGGGTTTTCGGAACAAGATTTTCCATGAGCCGAATGATTTGCGCACTTTCTGGAAGTTTTGGATGACGCAATACATCTACCATCGGGAATGAAAGCGCTTCATCTGCATCGTCTTCCAAAACAGTATGCGTCGGATAATCTTCATTAAAATCTTGGAGTTGAACGATAATATGTTCACGCACAGTGCTCCCAGAAATGGTTTCCGACATCACCAAAAGCAATTCGCCTGCATACTGCCGGATCCCTAAGGGATAATTTGTGTTATTTAAAACCCCAACCAAGGTCATTGCCGCCAATTCATGGTTTGTCACGCTCAACGCATCAATAAGCCTGATCACAGAAGATTCAGGCAATGCATGCCCATAGGGAGATGCTAAAAAATCACCCATCATGTGGATGCCTTCTTCTCCCATGCCCGCCAAAACAATGCCAATATGACTGATCAATTTTGGTGAATTCGCGTGATGCTTTAAAAGATGATAAATCGCTCCTACATATACATTGGGTGCTTCTAAAATAACACGCCTTGCCTGATCGATCGTTCCTGAAAATAATTCTGAAATCTCGGCTAATAATTGAGAATCTTCGGGCCTGCTTGGATCAAATTCATCAATTTCATAAGAGATAAATTCGGACATGGGCTCTTGGCCTGTACTCGTTTGATCTTCTGCCAGAACATCTTTCCAATAATGATGTTTTTCTAAAACGATTTGAATTTCAGGATCATCCAATGCAAACTGAACGCCTCTTAAATTTCTTAAAATCTGTTTTTGAATTTCAGTAGGTTGGTTGACCAAATACCGGAGTAAAACTTCTTTCGAAAGTGGCCAAAGACTGGCCAAGGTTTTTAAAGCTTGTTGTTTTACAGCTTCATCGTTTGCATCGAGATAACAGCTTACAGCTGTTGAAACAGAAATGTCCGAATGAACTCCGGCCATGACCCGCAACGCTGAAACGCGAACCTCTGTATGGCCTTGCGTATTTTCCGCTATGCGCTTTAAAACCAAACGGGTATCATGCCCCTGTCTCAGAGGCAATCGCATCAGCTGTTCCAGAAAATGACTTCCAACCAAATGAATTTCGTCATCTTCTAAAAACATGACAATGAAGGGCGTAGCACGCAAACCCAGGTTTTGTAAAAGCACCAAGGCTTTTTGTTTGGCATGAAGATTATCTGTTTTAAAAACAGAAAGAAGTTTTTGTTCAATGCCTTCTACTTCTAAAATCTCTTCATCGCTGATGTGTGTCCCTAGAATCCAAGCCGCAAACCCTTCATCGGCTTGAATCGGCGTCACGGCTGCATCACGATGCAGGCGATTTTTAGGCTCAGGGATTTGAACATTGTGTCCAAAATCAAAGCTGATATCGCCTTCGCTCAGGTCTGAAATGGGCTCTATAATCACGCCCTCTTTTTCTAAATCTAAAATGTCTTCTTCGGGCTTTATTTTTTGCTTTTGAATCAAGGCTTCAAGCTGGGGTTGCTCTAAGGCCATTTCCAGAAGTTCATCTGTATCTTGCCACCGACGCTTGTTTCGTGCATCCGTTTCGTTTTTAATTCTTCTCTTAACTTCAATTCGGATTAAGTTTAATGCCAGGGTGAAAGAACTTGCATGGATCTTCGGCCCATCTTCCAATCGAATGGCAACGAGTTTTGAAACCACAAGCACGGGGCGTAATTTTGAAAGCGAAATGGCCGCTGAATCACTTAAATAGCGATCCCCTAAAAGCTCAATGAAAATATCACTGACACGATCTTCAATCCCAGAATGACTTTGGCTGATCAAAACCAAAATACGCATGGCACTTTCTTTTTGTGTGGAATCTAAATTTTTGGGGTCTTTTAAAAGATCTGCACAATATTTTTCAAGATCGAATCTCAATGCTTCATTTTTCCCTAAAATCTCCAAGCGTTTGTTGGGTGCAATCTTAGAAAGCGCTTGGAAAATGACCGCTACATCCTGATTGGGTGCATCAAAAAACGCTTCACAGTCTTTGGAATCTTTTCCAAAGGAAGGGGGAATATTCCCCCATAATAGAATAACAAGCAGTAAAACACGAAAATAAAGCATAAAACTGCCTATTTCCTACACTATTTTTGCCTAAATTTCAAGCATTTTTATCGAGATCGCGCTGGCAATTTCATGGTCTACGGCAAACCGAGAATGCCCGATTTGGAAAACATAAGAGGGAAAAGAGTGGAGCAGCGAAATGGTTTTTCCGGGTAAAATCCCCATGGCAATGAGCTTTTCTTGAACGCCTGGTAGGGTTTTGGAAATTTCTAGAATTTGCGCATCTTTACCGTGTTTTAAATCCGTTAGGTTTATGGCCTGCATTTTTTTCTCCCTCTATTTTTGGCATTTCATAACTACAATAAGGGCATTTTATCTTTTGACAGCCCCCAAAGAGCGTACAACTTGTACAATTCTTAAATCCTTCATACGCTTTAAAATATTTCTGACAATAACTGCACAGAATCATAGTGAAATCCCCGAAACGGTTAAAATTTTTGAAACGAAAAACCCTGTTCCAAAGGCCATGACAAAAACAAATCCACACATGATTAAAGTGACTTTGAGCCCGCGTTCTTTTTTCATAATTAAAAATTGCGCAATGCACGGTAAAAACAAGGTTAAGATAATGGCGGAAACCGCCAATTGATTTCCGGTTAAAATATTTTGGGATTGTAAATCAAAGAGACCCGCAGCCCCATAATCTCGTCTAAAAAAACCAAAAAGCGTCACAACGGCCATTTGCGCTGGAAGCCCAAGCCAGGCCATAAGAGGTTCTAAACTGTGAATGATCCATTGAAAAACACCGGTTTGAATGCCCACCCAAATTAAAACACTTGCCAAAATAAAAAGGGGGAAGACTTCCAAAAAATACCATTTCATGCGTGCCCATGTTTTTGAAACCACATTCGATAAAAGCGGAAAACGAAGGGGTGGTACTTCCATGTAAAACTGAGGCTTTGTGCCAGGTAAAATTTTAGAAGCTAAAAAGCCCACCCATAAAAATTCCAAAACAACGACACTTGCCCAAAGCATCATTGCATTTGGATTTGTCGCCAAAAGCGCTAAAATCAGTCCAAGTTGTGCAGAACACGGAATGGCGAGCGCCAAAAGTAAAGTTGCAATGATTTTTTCCCGTTTGGTTTCTAAAACACGCGTTACCATGGTGGCCATGGTGTCGCACCCCAAGCCCAAAATCATGGGAATCACGGCCCTGCCATTGAGACCAATTTTTTTAAACACACGATCTAAAAGCAAAGACAGTCTGGGCAAATAGCCCGTATCTTCCAAAAGCGAAAATACCAGAAAAAATGCACCCACAATGGGAAGCACCAAAGCAACGGCATAGCGAACGCCCAAAGTAAAAACACCATACTCCCCCACAAATAGCTCTGAAAATGCTTTCCATGGAATGATCCATTGAAAAAAAGAAGTCATCCAAGGATTAATATTTTCTTCAAAAAGAGTGGTTTCAATAAAATCCACCAACGTGCCTGCCGCAAACACACCCACAAATTGATAAATGCCGTAGTACAAAACCAAGGCCAAAACGACATACCCCAAAACAGGATGCATGATCACGCGATCTAAAAATTTTGAAACACGTTGAGGGGACATTTTTTGAGAAGTTGTGGTTTGAGAAACAATTTCATTGATCTTTTCTTGACGAAGCAGCGCATGCGCCTGGCTAAATTGAATCACTTTTGCGTCGTTATCTTGGATTTGTTTTTTATCTCTTGAAAGTGCATCAATTTTTTCTTTAAGTTTCGAAATACCCTGCCCCCGAATTGAAACCGTTTCAATGACAGGACATCCAAGTTGCATTTCTAATTTTTGAGTATCTATTTTAAATCCAACACGCTTGGCTTCGTCCATCATGTTTAAAACCAAAATTAAATTTTGGGGAAAGATTACTTTCAGTTGTAAAGTTAAAGCCAACATGCGATCCAAGTTTTTGGCATCGATCACATGCACGATAATGCTATTGGGATGATCGATTAAAACTTTTTTAGCCGCTCTTTCATCATCTGTAAGTGGTGAAAGAGAATACATGCCCGGCGTATCCAAAACCTCGTAAGACAAATCTTTTGTTTTCATTTCCCCGCGGCTGATCGAAACCGTGGTGCCTGGATAGTTTGAAACGCTGACATATCGTTTGGTCAGCTGGTTAAATAACGCACTTTTCCCAACATTGGGATTGCCAACGAGGATCACCTTGGAGGCAATCGGAAGGGTCACGGACCCAAACTGTGTTTTTAAGGGCTGAGAACTATGTGTAACTTCGCAGTTCATTGATTTTGAGAATCGTTTTCAGGAAATAAGTACATCTCTCTCTAAAGTTTGTCAACGACAATAAAGGACTGAGGAAACTATAGGTTTTGGATTTCAGAGACGAGCTTAAGGACCACATCCTTCGCAGACCCAAACAGCATCATATTATTATCTTTATAGAAAAGCTCGTTTTCAATGCCTGCAAAACCTGG
>MGRI01000016.1 GCA_001798105.1 Deltaproteobacteria bacterium RIFCSPHIGHO2_02_FULL_40_11 | reverse complement strand
TAAATTAATGAACTTTTTGCGTCCTGGATGACGTACTGTCAATGTACTTTGCTCCACACGACGCGTTGCAGTTCCCCCAATATGAAAGGTTCTCATCGTTAACTGTGTTCCGGGTTCTCCAATAGATTGTGCAGCAATAATTCCAACAGCTTCTCCCATATTTACTTTCCTGGCACGTGCAAGATCCCGACCATAACACAAAGCACACACCCCACGCGGATCATGACATGTAATAATGGAACGAATTTTTACTTTTTCTACCCCTGCTCCTTCAATCTTTTTCACAGCTGCTTCATTAACTTCTTCATTGGCTTTAAGGATAACCTCTCCTGTAAATACATCTTTAATCGCTTCTGCTGAAAAGCGTCCTAAAATACGTTCACCCAACGTTTCCACAATCTCTCCAGATTCAATCAAAGCAGTCACTTCAAGACCTTCTTTGGTTCCACAATCATTTTCATAAACCACAACGTCTTGAGCAACATCCACCAACCTTCGTGTTAAATATCCTGAATTTGCTGTTTTTAACGCTGTATCCGCTAAACCTTTTCGAGCCCCGTGTGTTGAAATAAAGTATTGTAATACATTCAATCCCTCTCTGAAATTTGAAGTAATCGGCGTTTCAATAATTTCTCCTGAGGGTTTTGCCATCAGACCTCGCATCCCAGCAAGCTGTTTAATCTGAGCCGCAGATCCTCTTGCACCGGAGTCTGCCATCATAAAAATAGAATTGAAGCTCACATCCGAAGCTTCTTTTCCTTTTAAATCAAGTACCGTTTCTGTTGATAAATGGACCATCATTTCATCGGCGACGGCTTCTGTACAGCTTGCCCATGTATCAATCACCTTATTGTAACGCTCCCCATCTGTAATCAGTCCTTCCGTATATTGCGTTTGAATTTCCTCTATTTCTGATAATGCCTTATTAAGAAGATCCTTCTTCTTTTCTGGAACTTTCATGTCATCAATACAAATAGACATTCCAGATTTTGTTGCAAAATTAAACCCAAGCGTTCGCAGGCGATCTGCTAAAATGACTGTTTCTTTAGGTCCTGCTTTTCGATAAGCCGTTTCGACTAAATTCGCCACCGTTTTTTTATCCAAAACCCGATTGTAAACATCAAACGGAATAGAGGTTGGAATCGTTTCACGCAAAAGAATACGTCCCGTTGTTGTCTCTACAATTTTTCCATTAATCCGAACTTTAATGCTTGCATGCAAATCAATTTGATTTGCATGATAGGCATAAATAACTTCGTCTTCATTTGAAAAAGTTACACCTTCCCCACGCGCAAATTTCTTCACACGTGTCATATAATACAAGCCCAAAACAATGTCTTGGGTTGGTACAATAATTGGTTTTCCACTGGCACTATTTAAAATATTATTTGTAGACATCATTAGAACGCGTGCTTCTAACTGTGCTTCAATAGACAAGGGAACGTGTACGGCCATTTGGTCACCGTCAAAGTCCGCGTTAAATGCAACGCAAACCAATGGATGGAGTTGAATTGCTTTTCCCTCAATAAGAACAGGTTCAAAGGCTTGCATACCCAACCGGTGCAATGTAGGCGCACGGTTCAAAAGCACTGGATGCTCTCTTGTAACTTCATCTAAGACATCCCAAACTGCTGTTTCACCATCATCAACCATTTTCTTTGCTGCTTTAATGGTTGTTGCCAATCCCTTTTCTTCTAACTTCGCATAAATAAATGGCTTAAAGAGTTCTAATGCCATCTTTTTAGGAAGTCCACATTGATGTAGCTTTAAATTTGGGCCAACCACAATCACAGATCGACCGGAATAATCGACACGTTTTCCAAGAAGATTTTGTCGGAATCGCCCTTGTTTTCCTTTCAGCATGTCACTTAAAGATCGTAAAGGTCGTTTATTAGGGCCTGTAAATGTTTTCCCACGACGCCCATTATCGAACAACGCATCAACAGATTCTTGAAGCATTCGTTTTTCATTTCGAATAATAATTTCTGGTGCATTCAACTCTTGAAGTCTTTTTAAACGATTGTTTCGGTTAATGACGCGACGATAGAGATCATTTAAATCAGATGTTGCAAATCGACCACCGTCCAAGGGAACCAACGGTCTTAAATCAGGAGGAATCACCGGAACCACTTCCAACATCATCCATTCTGGTTTATTTCCTGAATCTCTTATGTCTTCTGCAACCTTTAATCGTTTCGTCAATTTTTTAATGGCCGCCTCGCCGGAGGCTTCTTCAATATCTTTTCGAAGCTGTTTGGCTAATGTATGAACATCAACTTTCTTAAGTAAGGCCAAGATTGCCTCTCCGCCCATGGATGCAGAAAATTCAGATCCGTATTCTTTTAAAGCCTTAAAATACTTATCTTCACTTAAGACCTCCCCTTGTTTTAAAGGAGTATTTCCGGAATCTGTAACAATATAAGACTCACAATAGAGAACTTTTTCCAAATTCTTTAAAGTTAAATCTAAAAGCGTTCCAAGCCGACTGGGTAAAGATCGTAAAAACCAAATATGTGCAACTGGAGATGCGAGCTCGATGTGCCCAAGTCGATCACGACGCACTTTCGATTGAATCACTTCAACACCACATTTTTCACACACAACTCCCCGATGTTTCATACGCTTATACTTACCGCAATTACATTCATAATCTTTCACGGGACCAAAAATTCGAGCACAGAACAAACCATCTCTTTCAGGCTTAAACGTACGATAATTAATGGTTTCTGGTTTTTTTACTTCGCCATGTGACCAACTGCGAATCAGCTCTGGTGATGCCAAAGATATGCGTACAGATTTAATGCTAACAGGATCTTTTGGCTTTTCAAAAAAGTTTAATAGGTCTCTCATGAATTATCTCCCCCCACTTATGACTTATGGTCTTCAATAAGTTCAACGTTCAAAGCTAAACTCTGTAATTCTTTTATTAAAACATTAAAGGATTCTGGGATACCAGGCTCTAGAATATTTTCACCCTTAATGATGGCTTCATAAATTCGTGTACGGCCTGCAACATCGTCGGATTTCACCGTTAAAAACTCTTGAAGCGCATAGGCAGCACCATAGGACTCCATTGCCCATACTTCCATTTCTCCAAGTCGTTGTCCTCCAAATTGCGCTTTCCCGCCCAAGGGTTGTTGAGTCACCAATGAATAAGGGCCAATCGATCTGGCATGGATTTTATCTTCAACCAAGTGATGTAGTTTTAAAACATACATAATGCCCACTGTCACATCGCTGTCGAAGGCCTCTCCAGTACGACCATCGAATAATGTGATTTGGCCCCGAGAAGGTAACTCCGCCAAAGATAAATACCCTTTAATTTCATCTTCGGAAGGACGTTGAAATACAGGACAATCAAAATGAATTCCATGCTTCAACTTTGAGGCTATTTTTTTCAATTGTTTTTCACTCGCAGAATCAATGAATTCATTGATTTCTTTGCTGGGATAAACTTTTTTAAGATACGTTCGAAGATTTTTTTCATTCCAATTTTCTAAGAGTGCATCAACCTTTTCTCCAATGCCATAGGCTGCCCATCCTAAATGTGTTTCCAAGATTTGCCCCACGTTCATTCGAGAAGGAACACCTAATGGATTCAAAACAATATCCACTGCACGTCCATCTGGAAAAAATGGCATGTCTTCTTCAGGTAATATTTGAGATACAACCCCTTTATTTCCATGACGTCCAGCCATTTTGTCACCCACAGAAAGTTTACGTTTCATGGTCACAAAAACTTTAACCATCTTAATCACACCCGGCGGCAACTCATCGCCTTTTTTCAACTTATCTACTTTTTCATCAAAGACAGCTTGCACCATACGAATTTGTTCGTCACATACATCGGTCACTTTTTTAATTTTATCTTCTGTGGTTTTATCTAAAGGGATATGTGCCAATAATCCATAAGGTAAAGACTCATAAAGTTCCGGTGTAATTTTTTCCCCTTTTTCAAGAAGTTTTTCTTTTCCTCTTTCATCTAAGAGTTTCCCTGTTGTTTTTTCCCCTACAATAATACGCTCTAACTTAGATTTTGCAGTGGATTGAATAGCGTCAATTTCAGAATGCTGATCTCGTCGCAATTTTTCAATTTCCTCTGCCTGAATATTCTTTGCACGCTCATCCTTTTCTGAACCCTCCCTCGAAAAGACTTGAGCACCAATAATCGTTCCCTCAACCCCAGGTGGCACTCTTAAGCTCGTATCTTTAACATTGCCTGCCTTTTCTCCAAAAATGGCTCTTAAAAGCTTTTCTTCAGGAGAAAGCTGAGTTTCCCCCTTTGGCGTCACTTTTCCAACAAGGATATCCCCCGGTTTTACTTCCGCACCGATTCGAACAATCCCACTGCTATCCAAATCTTTGAGTGCGTTCTCACTCATATTTGGAATATCTCTGGTAACCTCTTCCGGTCCCAACTTGGTATCTCTAGAAATACACTCAAACTCTTCAATATGAATAGACGTATAGGTATCTTCTTTAATTAATTTTTCGCTGACTAAAATGGAATCTTCAAAGTTATAGCCACCCCATGACATAAAGGCCACAGTAACATTTTGTCCAAGTGCTAATTCCCCTAATTCTGTTGCTGGACCATCGGCAATGACATCTCCTTTAAAAACTTCATCTCCTTTTTTTACAATAGGTTTTTGATTCAAACATGTATTTTGATTGGATCTGCGATATTTTACCAAATTATAAATATCTACCTCAGAGCCTGTATCGCTTTTCCCTTTTGTTCGCACCACAATTCGCGTTGCTTCAACACTTTCCACAATGCCATCATTTTTGGCAACAACCGTTACGCCTGAATCTCTTGCCACAGTTTGTTCCATCCCCGTTCCAATCATAGGAGAGCGGGTTTTTAGAAGAGGGACTGCTTGACGTTGCATATTGGATCCCATCAAAGCACGGTTTGCATCATCATTTTCTAAAAATGGGACTAAGGAGGCAGCAACACTCACCAATTGACTCGGCGATACATCCATCATCGAAATTTCAGCAGAGTCCATGAGTCCTGGCTCTCCTTCTTTTCGAGCTTGAATACGATCATCCACAAATTTTCCATCTTTTGAAAGCTTGGCATTGGCTTGTGCAATGGCATACTTTTCTTCATCTAACGCAGTTAAATAAACGACTTCTTCAGAAACTTTTCCATTTAAAACTTTACGATAAGGTGTTTCAATAAATCCAAAATCATTTACACGCGCATAGCTACTTAAAGAAGAAATCAAACCAATGTTTGGACCTTCAGGCGTTTCAATGGGGCAAATTCGTCCATAGTGCGTGGTATGTACGTCTCTGACTTCAAATCCTGCTCGTTCTCGGGTAAGACCTCCAGGCCCCAATGCAGATAAACGTCTTTTATGTGTTATCTCTGAAAGAGGATTGGTTTGATCCATAAATTGAGACAATTGAGAGCTTGCAAAGAATTCTTTAACAGCAGAGCTTACTGGTTTTGTATTCACCAAATCATGCGGCATAAGTGTTTCAACTTCATGTAAAGACATTCGCTCCCGAATAGCTCTTTCCATACGAACCAACCCCACACGAAATTGATTTTCCACCAATTCACCCACAGGGCGAACACGACGGTTTCCTAAATGATCGATATCATCCACAACACCACGACCATTTCTCAATTCAATCAGATGACGTACTGTTGCCAAAATATCTTCTTTGGTTAAGACGGCCGTATCTAAAGCCACATTCAGTCCAAATTTGTGGTTAATTTTCAATCTGCCTACTTTAGATAAATCATACCGATCCATACTAAAGAATAAGTTGTCAAAATAATTTTTTGCAGTTTCGATCGTTGGGGGTTCTCCTGGTCGCATTTTTTTATAAATTTCGAGAATGGCTTCATCTGTACTCGAAACTTTATCGATCACCAATGTATCCCGAAGGTAAGCCCCAACATTTAATCCATCGATATATAAAACTTTAATTTCTTTAATCCCGTTCTGTTTTAAATTCTTAATTTTATCTGCTGTCAGTTGCTCATTACACTCTAAAAGAATTTCGCCTGACTTTGGATCGGCAACATCTGAATAGGAGATCTTCGCAAGAACTTCATCTTGCGTAATTGCAACTTGTTTAATCTTGGCTTTTTTAAGTGTTTCGATCAGACGTGGTGTTAATTTTCGATTCTTCTTTACCAAAACTTCATTTGTTTTGGGATGACGAATATCCTGGTCTGCTCTAAGCCCTTCAATGAGATCTAATTCCAAACTTTTAAGAAATTTATTTCCATCCAAATAAATTGTCTCGGAATTATAAAAGTAATGTAAAAGCTCTTCTGTCGAATACCCAAGAGCCCTCAATAAAATTGTCGCATGTATTTTTCGACGACGATCAATCCGAGCATGAAGCGTATCTTTATGGTCAAATTCGAAATCCAACCAAGACCCTCGATTGGGAATAACACGCGCAGAATACAAAAGTTTTCCACTGGAATGGGTTTTCCCCCCATCGTGACTAAAAAAGACGCCGGGAGATCTGTGCAGTTGGCTCACAACCACACGCTCTGTTCCATTAATGATGAACGACCCTGTGTCTGTCATAAGAGGCAATTCACCCAAATAAATTTCTTGTTCCTTTACATCTCGAATCGTACGTGTATTGGTTTCCTCATTCACATCCCAAACAACAAGACGAACTGTAATTTTTAATGGCGCAGCAAAGGTCATCCCCCTCTCTCTACATTCATCCACATCATATTTAGGCTTTTCTAAATGATATTTTACGAATTCCAAAGAAGAGGTTTTATCTAAATCATGAATTGGAAATACTGATTTAAAAACGCCCTGTAATCCGACATCTTCACGAGCATCCGGTTTTTTACTTGTTTGCAAAAATTGTTCATAAGAATTTTTTTGAATATCTATTAAGCTAGGTAATTCAATGGTTGACTCAATTTTTGAAAAACTGTGCCGATGGCGTTTATTATTGGCCGTAAATTCTAACATGAAATTCCTCCCCACGATTCATATAAAAAAATACACACACCTCTCCAAGCATTTCGAATGCTTTAAAAAGAAGGTTCGTGCTACTTAATTTCGACTTTTGCACCAGCAGCTTCGAGCTTCGTTTTCAACTCTTCGGCTGTTTTCTTATCTACGCCCTCTTTCACTGGTTTGGGCGCTCCCTCAACAAGATCTTTTGCTTCTTTTAAGCCTAACTGAGTTGCAGCTCGAACTTCTTTAATGACGCCGATCTTATTGGCCCCCGCCGAAGCTAATACAACCGTAAACTCTGTCTTTTCTTCTTCTTGAGCCGGTGCAGCGCCCACTGCAGCAACAGCCACAGGTGCTTGTGCAGAAACACCGAACTTCTCTTCGAGTTCCTTCACAAACTTAGAGAGCTCTAATACGCTCATATCAGAAATAAAAGAAACAACTTCTTCTTTTGTTACATTTGCCATATTGCTATTCCCCCTTTTAAGATTTTTCTTTCTTTGTTTGAATCGCCTTCAAAGCATAAACAAAATCACGCGGAACTGCTGAAAGCACAGTGACGAACGCTTGTAAGGGCGCTGCCAATGTCCCCACAAGTTTTGCAAGCAATTCTTCACGTCCTGGCAATTTTGCAATTTGTTTAATTTCATCCGACGAAATTTTCTTAGAAATTAAAACACCAGATTTTAATTTCAAATCTTCTTCTTTTCGATTTTGAAACTTCGAAAGCACCTTTGCGCTTGGCACAATATCTCCATAACTAAACACACATGCCATCGGTCCCTTTAAATCCCCAGCCAATTCATCTTTCAATGGATGGCCTTCCAGTGCGCGTTTCAAAAGCGTATTCTTATAAACTTTAAATTCTCCATTTCCTTCACGAACTTTTGATCGTAATGTATTTACTTCCTCAACATTTAATCCATGGTATTCAAAAAAAATGAGTCCACGACTTCGGTTTATTTTTTCTCGAATATCATCAATGATCTTTGCTTTTTGTTGTTGTGCTGTTGATAAACTCATAAACCTACTCTCCCTCACTGAGGTTTAAAATACTATGTGTGTCAAGTCGAATGCTCGGACTATGCGTCAAAGATACCGCCACGCTTCTTAAATAAACTCCTTTTGCTCCAGCGGGTTTACTTTTTAGAATCGCTTCCATCAGCGCTTTAAAGTTTTCTTTCAACTTATCTACACCAAAAGAAATTTTACCAATATAAGCATGTAAATTAGCTGTTTTATCTACACGAAATTCCACTTTTCCCTTTTTCTCATTTTTCACAGCAACCCCCACATCGAATGTAACCGTTCCTAACTTTGGATTTGGCATCAATCCCTTTGGGCCTAAAACTTTTCCGAGTTTACTGACTTGGCCCATCATATCGGGCGTTGTAATTAATTTATCGAACTCTAACCAACCATTTTGAATTTTCTCAATCACATCATTGGCGCCTACAAGATCTGCGCCCGCCTCTTTGGCTTCCTGTTCTTTTTCACCTTTTACAATCGCAACAACTCTCGTTTTCTTACCTGTACCATGTGGAAGTGTTACAGCACTTCGAACTTGTTGATCAGACTGTTTTGGATCGATTCCCAATCGCATTGCAACGTCGACGGTTTGATCAAACTTCCCTCCACCCAATTCGGCTATCGTTTGTATCGCTGTCTGAAAAGATGTTTTTTTCAGATTTTCAACTTTTTTTCTACTTTCTAAATATCGTTTAGATCTTTTTCTCATAAAAATCACCGCCTTAGATAACATCAATTCCCATGCTTCTTGCTGAGCCTTTAATAATTTTTACTGCCGATTCAATTTTTGAACAATTCAGGTCCACCATTTTTTTCTGAGCAATTTCTTTCACCTGAGCTTCAGTAATTTTACCAACTTTTATTTTATTGGGTTCCCCAGATCCTTTTTCGATCCCCAATGCTTTTTTCAGCAAATCTGAAGCGGGAGGTGTTTTTGTAATAAATGTAAAAGAGCGATCCTGATAAACAGTAATCACAACCGGGATAATAAACCCAGCCTCTTTTTGCGTTCGGGCATTAAATTGTTTACAAAATTCCATAATGTTCACACCTTGTTGACCCAAGGCAGGACCAACAGGAGGTGCTGGATTTGCCTTTCCAGCAGGAATTTGCAATTTTACCTGACCAATTACTTTTTTCTTTGGAGCCATGTCTTTCTTTCCCCTTTAATTAACTTTTTTCAACTTGACTAAAGTCAAGCTCAACTGGCGTAGATCGTCCAAAAATACTCACTAAAACCTTTAACTTTTCTTTTTCTGGTTTCACCTCTTCAACGACACCATTAAAATTAGCAAAAGGCCCATCCACCACACGCACATTGTCTCCCAACTGATAATCTGCTTTTTTCTTCGTTCGAAGCTTTCCTTCATCAATTTGTTGCGTTAACTTTCGGACTTCTTCATCTGAAAGTGACGGTGGATGTATTGTATTCCCAACAAACCCTGTAATCTTAGGCGTGCTTTTTACAACATGCCATGCTTTGTTGGTTAAATTCATTTTGACTAAAATATACCCTGGAAAAAATCTTTTTTTAGAAGTTTTCTTTTCGCCTTTTACAATTTCAACAACATTTTCTTGTGGAACCAATATTTCAGAAAAAAAATCTTCCATTTTTGTACTGCGAATACGTTCCTCCAAGTACTTCTTCGCTTTTTCTTCGTACCCAGAATACGTATGAACAACATACCACTTCACTTCAGATGAAGTTTCTGTTGCTAAATCTTTTTTCTTTTCTGAACTATCCGCCATATTCAATAATTTTTCGAATGACATAAGACCACAAGGTGTCAAAAACGCCTAACATTGCTCCTGCAATCAGTACTCCAATAATAACGACAATCGTTGCGGCTCGAACATCTTTTGATCCGGGCCATGTTACTTTTTTTAATTCCGTTACCACTTCTGTCATATATTGATATGATTTCGGGTAACGATATAATCCAGCAAAAGTACCAATGCCTACTCCAATCGGTACAAGCCTGGCTGCGATTTCCACTGCACTTCCATATACAAACAAATCAAAATACGCAACCAATGCATTCAAGAGCTGGTTAAAAACGGCACAAACTAACACAGCAAAAATTAGAACGCAACCAAAAACAATTTTTTTATGGCCTTCCATGTTTTCCTTTCGGTTTTATTTATAGAATTCAGGCCAGGAGGGACTCGAACCCCCAACACGCGGATTTGGAATCCGCTGCTCTACCAATTAGAGCTACTGGCCTATGTCAAATCGTTTTGCCTCTTAACTTTCCAATTTATTCGACAATTTCAGCAACCACACCCGCGCCAACAGTTCTACCACCTTCTCGAATCGCAAACTTCAACCCCTTCTCCATCGCT
>MGRI01000015.1:4760-36195 GCA_001798105.1 Deltaproteobacteria bacterium RIFCSPHIGHO2_02_FULL_40_11 | reverse complement strand
AGCCCACTGTTCATCTTAGAATTTCTTCTAAGAGCTGCTAGTTCAGCATGAATTTCTCGGTGACAATTAGCACACACCATAATGCATTTATCCAGCTCTGCCTGAACTTTTTTCCAGCTACGAGTATAACCCTTAGATGAAATACTAAAGTCCTTTTTAGTTGGATCCAAATGGTGAAAATCAAGAGCCTCCAAACAACGATCATACCCACATCTTTTACAACTACCACCTTTATAGGTCACAGCCAGCATGCGAACTTTTCTTCTACGCTTCTGAACAGCTGCTATGATGTACTTTCTACGATCGTTATAGGTACGCTTTTCTTTCGCCAATTATCTCTCCGTTCATGCCCTCCCGTTTACAGTCAATTGCTCTACCAACTGAGCTATCGGGGAGCGCCAAAATATGAAAGTAACAGTATTGAAAAGAGATTTTCTTGTCAATCCTTTCTATGAGATTTTACGCTTCATCCCTTAATGCTTTGAGGATTTTTTTGGAGATGGATTTTAGGGTTTCAAAAACGCCGAGGCCTTGGGTGGCAATGGCTTCAAATTCAGGGGCGTCAAATTCGTTTAAATTTCTGCTTAATTCTTGTGTGGGGGCAATGTTCGATAAATCGCGTTTATTGTATTGAATAACATGGGGCAGGGTTTTTAAGGTGTAGCCTTGGTCTTCTAAATTTATTTTTAAATTTGAGAAACTTTCTAAATTTTCTTCCATTCGGTTCAGTTGAGAATCTGCAACAAAAACCATTCCATCGACGCCTTTCAGAATTAATTTTCGACTGGCATCATAATACGCTTGGCCAGGAACCGTATACAAATGAAAGCGAATATTAAAGCCGCGAATGGGGCCAATGGCTAAGGGTAAAAAATCAAAAAAAAGGGTTCGTTCTGTTTCGGTCGCCAAAGAAATCATTTTTCCTTTGAGCTCTGGATTGGTTTTCGCATACACGTATTGAAGATTTGTGGTTTTTCCACTTAATCCTGGGCCGTAATAAACCACCTTACAGTTTATTTCTTTGGATGCGGTATTAATAAAAGACATTTTACAGTGTTACTCTATATTTCATGGCATTGCCAATGGTGGCTGTGTCAATGTATTCCAAATCTCCGCCTGTTGGAACCCCATGGGCAATGCGTGTAATTTTTATGGGAAATTGTTTTAAAAGTTTTACAAGATATAAAGCTGTAGCCTCACCTTCCACCGAGGGGTTGGTCGCTAAAATAATTTCCTGAACGTCTTTGGTTTGAAGTCTGGTTAACAGTTCTCTCACTTTAAGTTGGTCGGGGCCAATATTATGAATGGGCGAAAGGGTGCCATGTAAAATATGATATGTTCCTGAAAATACTTTTGCCTTTTCAATGGCCATCATGTCTTGAGGTTCTTCTACGACGCAAATTTCTGTTTCATTTCTGTGTGCATTGGAACACAACGCACAGGGATTGTGTTCTGTTAAATCAAAACAAATGGAGCAGAGGCGAATTTTTTCCTTAATTTCAAGAATGGATTGCGAAAGACTCTTTGCGTAAGCATGGTCCGATTTTAAAATATGAAATGCCAGGCGTGTCGCTGTTTTTTCCCCCACGCCCGGAAGTTTTGACAGCTCATTAACCAATTTTACAAGGGGTGTTTTTTGTTCCATGAAAATTAAAAGAGGCCAGGAATATTCAGCCCTCCTGTGAGACGTCCCATTTCGTTTTGAACCATTTTTTGAGATTCTTGAATGGCTTCATTGACGGCAGCCGTTACCAGATCTTCCACCATGGATTTGTCTTCTTTTAAAACCTCTGGTTCAATTTGAATTGAAATAATTTCTTGTTTGCCATTGGCGACAACCTTTACCATTCCCCCTCCGCTCGAGGCTTCTACGGTTTTTTGAGCTAATCCTTCTTGTATTTTTTTCATTTCGGCTTGCATTTTTTGAGCTTGTTTCAACATATTGCCCATGCCTCCAAAAAGTTTACTCATTTTGTATCCCCCTTTTCTTCTTCAATTGTAATATCAACAACTTTTCCTTCAAAAATCTTTTGTGCTTTTTGCACCCAAGGACTTGCTAAAGTCTTTTTTTTTATGCTTTCATGTTCACTTTCTGCTTTTTCCACAATACTTTTGGTGTCTGTTTTGGATTCCATTTCTGTAACACAGAAGGAAATTTTTTGATTTAAAAACCGCGAGGCCAGCTGCTCACAGTTAGAAACGTTTTCTGCATTGGAAACAATTTTAAAAAAAACAGATCCCTTTGGGAAGCCAAGGGTGAGTTTTCCATGGCTACTTCCCACAAAATGGCCATGCTCCAGAAGCGCTGCTAAAGAGGGTTTTTTGGTCTTAATATACCCAACCAGCTTATCCCACTGTATTGTTTCAGGTGCGGCCGAAGGTTTCGGGATCGGTGCCTCTCCTTGAGAGAGCGCTTCAACTCTTTGTACAAGTTCATCTAGTTGAACCAGCGGGCGAAGTTGCAAAAGCTTTACCAGCGTTGCTTCAAAAACAAATCTGGGATGTAAGGTATAAGACATGTCTTGAAGGGAACGAATGAGAATTTGAAACATTTGTTCCAGTTCCTCAAGGGTTGTTTTATGTGCAAGGTTTTGAAGCGCTGTTTTTTCATGATCTGTTAAATCCAATGGATTTTCTTTTTCAAAAGCCTGGCCGTCTGTTACTTTCATTAAAAGGAGCGCTCTGAAATAAGTTAAAAGTTCGGTGGCCAATTGTTTTGGATCTTGCCCTCTTTCATAAATTTGAAATAGCGTTTTTAAAGTAAGAGAGGCATTTTTTTCAAATATTTTGTCTAGAAGATCAAATAAAGCTTCTTCATTGGCCGTTCCCAACATTTCTTGCAGATCTTTTAAGGTAATTTTATCCCCTGCAAAGGTTCGGGATTGATCTAGAAGCGAAAGCGCATCTCGGAAACTGCCCCGGGCTTCTTTTGCAATTTTCATCACAGCATCATTTTCAATGTCTATGTTTTCGTCCGTCGCGACTTTTAAAAGATGTTCGCACAAAAGTTTTAAGGGGATCTTTTTAAAATCGAATTTTTGGCACCTGGAAAGAATTGTTGCTGGAATTTTATGTGCTTCGGTTGTTGCAAAAATAAATTTTAAATGGGCAGGGGGTTCTTCTAAAATTTTTAAAAGGGCATTAAAGGCACTGGTAGAAAGCATATGCACTTCATCAATAATATAGATTTTATATTGGCCCTGGGTCGGCATGTAATTGGCACGTTCTCTAAGCTCTCGAATAGCATCCACGCCGTTATTGGAAGCGCCGTCTACTTCAATGACATCGATCGAACTGCCTTTTGCAATTTCGTGACACAATGGGCAAGTATTGCATGGGGTGAAGTTTTTTCCATTTTGACACATGAGTGTTTTTGCCAAAATGCGCGCTGCCGATGTTTTCCCAACACCTCTTGGACCACAAAATAAAAAAGCATGTGCCAGGCGATTTTGTGCCATGGCATTTTGCAGGGTTTGGCTGACATGCGTTTGCCCAATCAGCTCATGAAAGCTGGTGGGACGCCATTTTCTTGCAAGTACTAAATAAGACATGATGGAATACTACCGATTCTTTTAAACGCTGGCAACCAGGATTGTCTTGAACACCTGGAAGACACCCCATTCCGTTGCTTCCTTCCGGACCTGGCGGGGTTTAAGGCGTTCCATCGCCAAGGTCCCAGCTGCCAGAGCCTTCTTTATAGGATATGTAAGATGCTTTTGGAAAGAACTTTCTTGGTTTTTAAAAATACGCTAAAACTTCTTCCCTGAGCCATTTCGCAGTTAAAAATGCAGCATAGCTCCATGTTAAATCATTCGCGGAAATTTGGCGTCCATCCTGTTTTGAAATTTGTTCAGACATCGCTCCAGACGGTTTTGTGTAAAGTTGAATGACACGTAGAAAATTATCTGCTTTCCATCGCATTAAATTTAAAATTTCATGAAATTTGTCTTCTTGAAATGTGAAGGTTTCGCCAATTTTTAGTTTTGTTTGATCGCCATATCTTTGAATGAGCCGATTAAAAAACTTTTGATTGAGTGCAGTAATTTCAATTTTTTCATCTTGAATAAATTCTAAGATCGCCCGGTAATAAATTTCAGCCATGGCAAGCGTGGTTAAAAACCACGGATTCCCACCATAATATTCATCTTCTGGGTAGCGGCCAATTAAAATTCCAGGTACCGCGCGGTCATTAATTGGATAGGTTTTTTCAAAAGCCGCTTCCAATTGTGAGGTGGTGGATAAAATCCATTCGTTCGATGCTGAATAAAAACGATCTTGGAAATTGTAACTATGCAGCACGGCTAAAAGAATACTGGTATCGAGTTTTGTTTCTCGAAAATCATTCCCATTTTCGCCGTTGAGCGTGGGAAGCAAAACTTCTTTGTCTATGGATTGAAATCGTAAAAGATCCTTTTCTATTTTTGAGGCTTCTTTGAAATACCAGGTGGCAGCCTCTGGGTCGTCCAATTTTTCTGCTAGGCGAGATCCTTCTAAGAGGGCTCTCCGTTGGACCATTCGGGTATAAAAATGATGTCCCCACCGCTCTTCCCAAAGATCAAAACAAGGTTGGCTCCAATAATTTCCTGTAAACTCCAAATCCACTTTAATGACTTTTGTGGCTGGGAATGCGCCAACATATAAGTGTTTTCGAACGGTTTCAGTATCCCCTTGTTCTAATAAGGTATTTGCAAATCGAATTAAAGTGAGTGCACGTAAAGCAGGGCCATCATTTTGCGGTCTTCCCCAGGGCAAATCATAGGGGCGGCCATGAACATAATATTTAGGTTCCCCGAGTCCCAAAAAACCTGAATCGATTTGATTTTGTCTTGAAAAGGTTGCGAATTCTAAAAGGAGATCTTTGGACGCCGAAGTGTAATTAAATACGTCCATTGCAAGAGCAGCATCGCGCACCCAATGGTAATAATAATCGGGTTTTTGTGTTGAGGGTGAGGCAATCACAACACCGGGTTTGGCGTCTTCCGGCGAAATATTTTCTTGAATTTTTGAAAGCGAAATTTTTTCTTGAACATTCAGCCAATCGTCTAGGTTTTTGGCCTCAATTGTAAAAGACAAAAATAAAATCAATAAACTAAAAACACAAACACACGATTTCTTCATAGAGGAATTTTCTTGGCTATTATGACAAGAAGGGGTATGAAAATCAATATATTCTATGACACTGACGGGAATCGATTTAATTATTGTAATTGCGTATTTTGTCGTTGTTTTGGCGTTGGGGCTATATTTTTCGAGAACAGATCAAAAAGGTGACAGTGATTTTTTTGTAGCGGGACGTAAGTTGGGCTGGTTTATGATCGGGGCTTCTTTATTTGCCTCAAATATTTCTTCTGAACATTTAATTGGTTTATCTGCAGATGGTTTTCGTACAGGACTTGCCGTTGGAAACTATGAATGGGGCGCCTGTTTAATTTTACTTATTTTAGCTGTTGTTTTTGTGCCTTTTTATGTGGGGTCAAAAATTCAAACCATGCCAGAATTTTTAGAAAAAAGGTATGGGGTTGGGGCAAGAATTTATTTATCTTTTATTACGATTGTGGCAAATGTTTTGGTTCGAATTTCTGTGGCGCTGTATGCGGGTGCGATTGTCATGCAGCAAATGTTTGGGCTTGGATTTTGGACATCCATTTTTATTTTAGCGGGAACGACGGTTTTATATACAGCGGCAGGGGGATTAAAAGCCGTTGTGTACACAGATTCCATTCAAGCGATTATTTTACTGATCGGAACAGCGGCCTTGTCTTTCATTGCGCTTGATCGCGTCGGCGGGTGGACGGAATTAAAAGCAGGACTGGATGCCAGTATGTTTGACATGGTTCGGCCTGCATCCGATCCAGAAATGCCTTGGGTTGGGCTTGTTTTAGGGGTGCCTGTTTTAGGAATTTGGTATTGGTGTACGGATCAGGTGATTGTGCAAAGAGTTCTTGGGGCTAGGTCGATACATCAAGCCAGAATGGGATCTATTTTTGCAGCGTTTTTAAAAATTCTACCCGTGTTTTTATTTGTTCTTCCGGGACTCTGCGCGCGTGTGCTGTTTCCAGAGATTGAAGCAAAAGCAGTGTTTCCCACCCTGGTGAATGAGCTTTTACCGGTGGGTGTGACAGGGCTTGTGGCGGCTGCTTTGATTGCAGCGCTGATGTCTTCTTTGGATTCAACGCTCAATTCGACTTCAACTTTGGTGGCACTGGATTTTTATGGTCGTTTTCATCCCAGAGCTTCGAAACATTCTGTTGTAAAAATTGGTCGTTGGACAACGGCCATTGTGATGGCATTTGGAATGGCGTGGGTGATTGTGGTAGCCCGGGCTGAATCTTTATTTCAGTACTTACAACAAGTGAATGCGGCGATTAGTCCACCCATTGCGGCTTCTTTTTTATTGGGTATTTTTTGGCGTAGGGCCAATTATCCAGGGGTGATGTGTTCTTTAATTGGAGGACTTATTTTGGGAATATTGCTTCTGGTTTATAATCCCTACCCATTTTTAATTTCTGCCGCCATTACGTTTGGCGCTTCTGTCGTTCTTTTGGTGGGTATTTCACTTTTTACGGGTAAGCCTTCTAAGGAGCAGACTACAGGCTTGGTTTGGAAAGATGTGAAACAGGTTTTAAAAGACGGTGAGCTCACACCCAAACAAAATTCTCTTTTTAAAGTCTTGGTCTATAGCATTTTAATCATCATGGTATATCTTTGGTGGCAGTTTTTTTAAAACAGTTCAAGACGCCCCCCTAAGAGTAGGAAACTATAAAAAAATTAAGTAAACTATGCTGTTGCAAACAGGAGGGGGATATATTATTGTCAAAAAACAAATTTTTTAATAAATTACCTCTATTTATGAATGACTATTTTGTACATGCATCTTCTTTTATTGAAGAAAATGTTTCTATTGGGAAGGGGACAAAAATTTGGTATTTTTCTCATGTTCGCCACAATGCAAATATTGGTGAAAACTGTAATATAGGACAATCTGTCTTTATTGGTGAAAATGTTCGAATTGGAAATTATTGCAAGATTCAAAATAATGTATCTATTTATGCAGGCGTTCAGCTCGAAGATTATGTTTTCTGTGGTCCGTCGATGGTCTTTACAAATATTTTAAATCCTCGTTGTTTATATCCCCAAAATAGCCCTGAACATTATCTTCCAACTTTCGTTAAAAGAGGGGCCAGTATAGGAGCCAATGCCACTATTGTATGTGGCCATACGATTGGAGAACATGCCTTCATTGGGGCGGGCAGTGTTGTGACTAGAGATGTTCCTCCCCACGCGTTATTTTATGGGAATCCAGCTAAGTTGCAGGGTTGGGTTTGTGAATGTGGGATCAAATTGAATTTTGCGTCAGATACCACTGTATGTCACAAATGTGGGCTAAAATATTTTTTAGATAATAACAAAATAAATAGAATGGAATCTCTATGAATCATATAGCTATTGTGGGCTGTGGTTTTTGGGGGCCAAATTTAATTCGAAATTTTTCCAAAATTGAGGGAATAAAATTAACGGCTTGTGACATTCGTGAAGAACGTCTTCAAAATATTAGGACCTCTTATTCTTCAGTAAATACGACCAGAGATTTTAATGAAATTCTTTCTTGTGATGAAATTGATGTTGTGGTGATTGCCACGCCTGCAACGAGACACTTTGAGATGGCTAAAATAGCTTTGGAAAATAATAAACATGTTTTTGTCGAAAAACCTCTTGCGATTACGACCAAAGAAGTCCAAGAACTGATAAGAATAGCCAAGGAAAGACATAAGATTTTAATGGTTGGGCACACCTTCGAGTATAATCCCGCGGTCATAAAACTCAAAGAGTATATTGATCATGGGGACGTGGGGAGTGTTTATTATATCTATTCTTCAAGACTTAACTTGGGTCAGGTTAGAGAAGATATTAATGCGATGTGGAATTTAGCTCCCCATGATATTTCTATATTAATATATTTATTGGGCGAGACACCTCGGCGAGTCAGTGCGGTTGGAAAGGCATTTATTCAAGATAAAATTGAAGATGTGGTTTTTATGACATTAGAGTTCGCAAGTGGTGTAATAGCGTATGTGCATGTTTCTTGGCTAAGTCCTTCTAAGGTTCGAGAAATGACCATCGTGGGGGATAAAAAAATGATTGTTTATGATGACATAGACAATGAAGCTAAACTTAAAATTTATGATAAAGGAATCTCCAAAGTGGAGGATGCCTATGGAGAATATTTTTTAAAATTGCGATCAGGGGATATTTATATTCCAAAAATAGATTTAAATGAACCTCTCAAAATAGAAATTACTCATTTTATAGAGTGTATTAGAAAATCAATATCTCCAAAAACGGATGGTGAGAACGGACTAAGAGTGGTAAAAGTCTTAGAGGCGGCCCAGACATCTCTAAAAAATCAGGGCGCGTTTGTGCCCATAGAGTAAGGAAAATTCTTCTTATGCATATCCCATTGGTGGATCTCCAAAGACAATATCAGGTTATAAAAAAAGATATTGATGCTGCGATAAAGAAAATTATTGAGAACGCTCATTTTATTATGGGGGAAGAGGTTCGACAGTTTGAAAAAGAATTCTCCGATCTTCACAATGCAAAATTTGGAATCGGTACGAGTTCGGGGACTTCAGCGCTTTTTCTATCTTTAAAAGCATTAGGCATTGGAGGGGGGGATGAAGTTATTCTTCCTGCAAACACATTTTTTGCAACAGCAGAAGCGGTTTCTCAGGTAGGTGCGAAACCTATTTTTGTAGACATTGAAAAAGAATCTTACAATATAGATCCCAAACAGGTTGAACAAAAAATAACGCCGAGAACGAAAGCAATTATTGCGGTCCATTTATATGGTAGACCCGCCGATATGGATGCCATCCAGGCAATTGCAAAAAGACATCTTCTTTATTTAATTGAAGATGCTGCCCAAGCTCATGGCGCTGAATATAAATCAAAAAAAGTTGGAACACTATCCGATGCTGCTTGTTTTAGCTTCTTTCCTGGAAAAAATTTAGGCGCCTATGGAGATGCCGGTATGGTTCTTACAAACAATGAAGATATAGCTAGGACAATATCGCTTCTCAGAAATCATGGCAGAATTGAAAAATATGAACACCTTATTGAAGGTTACAATGAGAGAATGGATGCACTTCAAGCTGCTATTTTAAGTGTAAAACTCAAACATCTTAACCAATGGACCGAAGCTAGACAAAATGAGGCTTACCTGTACAATGATTTACTTAAAAATATAGATAAAATCAGTCCTCCTTTATGTCACGATCATTTTAAAAGTGTCTTTCATCTTTATGTAATTCGAACCCGATATCGTGAAAAACTTTCTAAATACTTAGCGCAAAAAGGAATTGCCACCGGAGTTCACTATCCTATTCCTCTCCATTTACAGCCCGCATATCGACATCTGGGATACAAAAAAGGGGATATGCCTGTCACAGAAGAGTATAGTGAAACAATTCTCTCATTGCCTTTATTTCCTGAGCTGACTAAAAAAGAGGTCGTTTTTATAGTGGAAACCATTCAGGAAGCATTTGAGAACGATTTTAAATGATTAAAAATAAAAATATTTTAATAACAGGCGGAGGAGGTTTTATTGGAAGCCATCTTTGCGAAGCGTTGGTTGAGAATAATAAGATTACGCTCTATGACAATGGTCGGCGTAATGCCTTGCGATATACTCAGATTGAAAAACATCCTAACCTTCAATTTATCAAAGGAGATATTTTAAATTACGAAAGTTTAAAAAATGCAATTAGAAATAAAGATATCGTTGTTCATCTTGCGGCGATAGCGGGTGTGTCGAGTTATTATGAGTCTCCTCTTAAAACAATGGAAGTAAACCTTTTAGGAACTTATCATGCTTTAAAGGCGAGTTCTGAGATGGGGGTAAAACTATTTTTGAATTGTTCAACCAGCGAGGTCTATGGCCCGATGATATTTGATGCAAATGAAGGCGATTTAACACATCAAGGCCCTGCGACTATTCCTCGATGGTCTTATGCAGTTAGTAAATTGGCTGGAGATCATCTAAGTTTTTCTTTTCGAAAAGAGACAAATTTGCCTGTGGTCGTTGTTCGTCCTTTTAATATTTATGGTCCTCGTCAAATTGGTGAGGGGGCTATTCAACACTTCGCTAAAAATGCCCTAAGGCATAATGATTTGATTGTTCGAGGAGATGGGACTCAAATCAGATCTTGGTGTTATGTCAGTGATTGCGTTAATGTCTTGATCGCTTGTCTTTCAGATGAAAAAGCGATTGGTAATATATTTAATATTGGAAACCCCGCTTCAACTATTTCTATTCTTGAGTTAGCAAAAAAAATTAAAGAGATCTCTCATTCCAAATCTAAAATTGTTTTTCAAGAACACCAATTTACAGATGTGAGATTACGTGTCCCCTCCATTAAGAAGGCTCAGGAAATTCTAGGCTACCGCCCAAAAGTAGACATAGAAGAAGGTTTAATGAAAGCCATCGAATGGTATAAAGAATTTAATTTATGATCCGCTTGGCCGCGCCCACACTTCGTTTCAATGAAATTAAAAGTGATCTCAGAAGAATTATTACTTCAGGGCAATTAACCAAAGGAGTCATGATAGAGTCTTTTGAAAAGACGATCTGTAAATTTATTCATACGAAATACGCCATTGCCGTTAATTCGGGGACTTCTGCTCTTCACATTGCATTGCTTGCGCTGGGTGTTGGCAAGGGAGATGAGGTCCTTGTCCCCGCCTTTACCTTCCCGGCGACTGCCAATGTTGTCGAAAATTGTGGTGCGAAGTCTGTTTTGGTCGATATTGATTTGAACTCATTCAATATAAGTATTGTAGATATGAAACAAAAAATATCACACAAAACAAAGGCCATTATTATTGTTCATCAATTTGGAACACCTGTGGACATGGAACCCATTATCAAAATAGCAAAAGATAAAAATATTAAACTCATTGAAGATGCGGCTTGTGCTTTGGGGGCGAAATATAAAAATAAAATGTGCGGTTCTTTATCTGACGTCGGCTGTTTTAGTTTTCATCCACGAAAAATTGTTACGACTGGGGAAGGCGGGGTCATTACTACCAATAGCCCCAAAATTGCCAAGGTTTGTCGTCAACTGAGGAATCATGGAATTAGAATGTCTGGTAACCGGGTTCTCTTTGAATCTGTGGGGTATAATTATCGACTTACAGAAATTTCTGCATGTATGGGAATTTCACAAATGAAAAAAATAAAAGAAATAATTAAAAAAAGACGTCAAATTGCAAAAAAACTAAACACTTTTTTTGAAGGGAACGATTTTTTTAGTCTCCCTACTTTTTTTAAAGACCGGCTCCAAGTATTCCAATCGTATATTATTTTACTAAAAAGCAGAATAAACCGAGATCAACTGATGGGTGAGCTCTATAAAGATAAAATTGAAACTACAATTGGTAATTACGCTTTACATGTACAGCCGTATTTTAAAAAAAAGTACCATTATCATTCCACAGATTTACCCCATGCGTATCTAGCGTATAAGAATTCTTTGGCATTACCTCTTCACGCAGGGTTAACCGTAGCACAAGTCAATCGTCTTGAGAAAAATGTGATCGCCGCTTGTCGGAGGTTAGTCTAAGAATGATCAACATAAGGCAATTTAAATCACATGGCGATGGTACGTGTGATCTTAACCAGATAAAAAAAATAGGACAAAATGTTGTTGTTGAAAGTGGAGTTCTCATTTTCCACCCTGAGAATATTGAAATTGGTAATAATGTGTATATCGGCCACAATACCTTTTTAAAAGGGTATTATAAAAATGTTCTCAAAATAGGGGATAATACCTGGATTGGACAAAATTGTTTTCTGCATAGCGGGGGTGGCCTCATCATTGGTAATAATGTAGGAATGGGGCCTTGTGTTAAAGTCTTGACTCATGTTCATGAGGAGCCTGATCATCTTGAAATTCCTATATTGTTTTGTGAACAAATATACAAAACCGTTGTTATTGAAGATGATTGCGATATTGGAATTGGCGCCATTATTCTTCCGGGTATTACGATAGGGCGTGGTTGTCTCATCGGCGCAGGCTCTGTGGTTACGAAGAATGTAGAACCTTTTAGTGTGGTGGCTGGAAATCCCGCAAGATTACTTAGAAAAAGAAAAGGTTTAATCACTGCCTAGTTCTTTTTCAGAAAACTGTTAGTTCTCTTCTGACAATCTCTAACATTTCCTGGACGCGGTCATCATAAGTATGATGTTTTCTGATCAAAAGGTATCCTTCTTGTGCTATGTTTTCGCGTTCCGCGCCATTTTTTAAATAATAATCGATAATATCAAACATTTCTTTAGGGGTATGAAAAATTCTTAAATGCTTTTTATCTTGGAAACCGAGCTGTTCAAGAGTGTCATCGGTGGCATCTTTAATATTTTTCATCAATAAGAACGTGCCACATGATAAAATTTCACAACTTCTCATGGTGAAACAATTTTCTTTAATAGGGTAACTAAACCCAATTTTAGACTGACTATATATTTCTCCCATTTTAGTATGTGGAGCTAGGTCAATATAGCTTTTGGGGTATTTTTCTCTTAGGGCCTGTAAATAAAATTGTCTTGGGATTGCGCCACTCGTACCGACAAAGCCGATGTCATATATTTTAGGAAGCGTTAATTTTTTATGGATCTGTGGATCGCAGGCCGCATTAATCCAATAACTTTTAATGCCAAGACGTTGAAATTTTCCAACGCCTTCTTTCAACGCGCAGAAAATAATGTCATAATTTCTGGCTTGTCTTATTATTTTTTTACAAGCGTGTTTTAGGTGTACATCTGAAACATAATATATTTTTGGTTTCAGATGCAGAGGGAAATCATAATTATAATTTCCATCATCTATTTTAAAATAAAGGTCAAAATCGTTTCTTAACGATGATAAATCACTGGGCTGAAAATGATAAACCTCATGCTTTGTTTTTCGAAGCGCATTTTCTACATAGATACCCCAGGTATCTGCGCGTTGTTTACTAAAAAGAAGAGCAATTTTCATTGTAAATCTCCTAGAGATTCGGAGAGGGAGGGATTCGAACCCTCGATGCGGTTTCCCGCATACACGCTTTCCAGGCGTGCTCCTTCAACCACTCGGACACCTCTCCTAAACGGGCTCAGTTCTTAATTTTTCAAAGAACGTTTGCATGAGATGTCTACATGCATGTTCCAACACGCCTGAAGTGATATTTACACGATGATTGAGTCTATCGTCTGAAAGCGTGTGATAAAGCGAATCTACAGCGCCAGCTTTTTTATCTTTGCAGCCATATACAATACGAGAAATGCGCGATTGCAAAATAGCCCCTGCACACATCAAGCATGGTTCAACCGTAACATATAATGTAGAATCTATCAGTCGCCAAGTATTTAATTGTTTTGAAGCCATTTGAATGGCCCTCATTTCAGCATGCCCAAGGGGATCTTGGGTTGTTTCTCGGAGATTATAAGCTTCAGAAAGTACCATATTGTTCTGAACGATGACTGCTCCAATTGGAACTTCATTTTTTTCAAAGGCATTTTGGGCTTGCGTTAACGCCTTTTCCATCCAAAATGTATCTTGATCAGTGGGCATTTTCAGCATCTAATTTATGTGAGAGTTCTTTTAAAACATCGAAAGAATAGAGTCCTGTCGCATGACCATCCTCCCAAGAAATACGAATCGCATATCGACCTACTGGATCAATGCGTATCGCTTGATCGGGATCTTTGGGATTTGAAGGAAGAAGTTTAAAAGGATCTTTTTGTTTGGCTTCTTTGGAGGCATCTTTACAGGTTGCACAAGGGCAATTTTTTCTTAAAAAAACAAGGGGAAAAGATGTAATGCGGCCGCATTGCCAGGTTACGACAAATAATTTTTCTTTTTCTTTCCATTCTAAAGATCTAGGTTGCATGACGCTCTCCAAAAATTTGCGCCCGGAGAGATTCGAACTCCCGACCTGTTGTTCCGTAGACAACCGCTCTATCCAACTGAGCTACGGGCGCATGATTACTTGATTCTCACACGTTTTATAAATAGATCCTCTTGATTGCAATCATAAATTACTTACGTTAAAACGCGAATATGTCTAAGAAAGTCCACTGGAATAAATTATATGAAAGAGAAGGGTATCGATTTGGAAAGGAACCTTTGCCCTTACTGAAGTCTCAAATGCATCGTTTTCGGAAGGGAAAAGCTTTGGAATTGGCTATGGGAGAGGGAAGAAATGCAGTATATCTTGCAAAAGAGGGCTTCCAGGTACAGGGATTTGATGTTTCAGACATCGCGATCGAAAAGGCTAAAAAACTGGCCTATGACAATGATGTTTCTATCGATGCCAAAGTTGCAGACCTAGATCTTTATATATTTCCATTGATGGCCTTTGATGTCATTGTAATGTCTTATTTTAAACCAGTCCCACGGTATTATAACGAAATCTTTCGGGCACTGGCGCAAGGGGGGTGTGTTGTGATTGAAAATTACACGACAGATCAGTTACACCAAAAACCGATTGAAGGGCTCCAAAACGAAGATTATTTTTATCCCAATGAAATTTTAAAAAATTTAAAAGACCTTCAAATTTTATTTTATAATGAAGATGAAATGAATGGAAAGTATGTTGTTCAATGTGTCGCCAAAAAACCCACAGACAAAGATGCCGTTAAATATGGTTTTGCGAAAGAAGATATCCATCCGACGCAATCAAAATACAAGGCTGCGGAAGATCTTTTTAAGAAGAAATGAGTCTTTTTTGATGTTTAAAATAAATAAATACACAAAACATTAAAACACTTCCCCATAAAAGGGGCTTAAACTGCAAAAAATAAAATAAGTCTTTTGGCCCCAAAAAAGCACTTTTAAATATGGTTAAAAGCATAAAACTAATCACAATGCAGACGGTTGCGATTCTTCTCGCGCGTAAAGAAATGTTCGAAAAAAGTAAAATATAAAAAAATGTAAAATACGGAACGCAGGTAAAAATAAAAAAATCTTTATGTGCCAAGGGATTGAACATTAAGGAAAGTAAAAATAAACCAGCCAAATCCATTAAAACTTCAGCGCGAGTCATGATTTTTTGTTTTAAGAATTCTCTGAAAAAGAAGAGTATAAAAAATAAAACACCCGTGAAGAACCAATACATATAAATCTTTAAATTTAAAGGGGTGCTAATGTGTAAATATTCTGTCATGGGAATATTTTCTAGGCGAGTAATCAAAAGCCACGCATAAAATGCAAAAAAAGAATTATTTTTAGGGGTGTAATATAAAACTTTTGGATTATTTCTGAGAAGGTTCATCCAGTCTGTAAGCTGTGTTTGGTATAAATCCCACCCTGTATAAAATGCGGGGAGGATTAAAAATACAGATAAAAAACATAGCGTATAGAGGATCAATCGAAATTTCTTTTTTATTAAAAAGTAAGCGATCCATAAAAGGGGAAAAAATTTCAGGGTTAAACTAAAGGCCAATGTTCCTGCTGACAGGACCTCATTTTTTTTATGAAATACAAAGTAAAAAGTTGAAATCAAGAGCATTAAAATTAAAAGATTGGATTGGCCAATTTTAATATTGGTAATCATGAACCGGAAACAACCCATCAATGTTAGAATGAAAAGTAAAAACGTTTTTTTTCGATCCAAGGAAAGTTGGGAAAGATTTAATAATAGTATTAACGAAATACTTAGAAAGCAAAATTGTAAAATATTCCATATATATAATGCCGTTAGGCGCTCAAAGAAAGTAAGGGGAGAAATAATAAGAGCAAAAAATGGGGCATATTTATATTCTTCAATGCCACCCTTTGGGATATAGATTTGTTTTTTGGAAATAAAATTTTGTCCAGCTTCATAATAAACATCAAAATCGCCGTGTGTGCGTTTGAGAGAGGTTAAGTAAATAAATAAAAATAAACCACATAGCGCTAAGCAGAAGTAATACTTCCAAGAAACCATGTTCTTATTTTTCTTTTATTTCCATTTGCTTTTGATACGTTAGCCCATATCCCCATCCTGAAACATTTCCACCTGTTTTATGAATGTAGCTTAATAGATATGTAGACAGAATAAGATTTAGGATAATGCACGTAAGAATAATTTTTCGGTTTGGAAAAAATATTTTTGCAAAGAAAATATAAGTAAAGGGAAAGGCTGTGAGTAAGTAATGCGGGCGAGCACTTAAGGCGCTGAGCGTCATTAAGATGCCCATAAGACCAAAGTAGGCTAAGAGATAAAACTCCGTTTGAGAAATTTGATTTAAATAAGAAAGAAGGCTTTTTTCTTTTAATGTTTTTGAAATATTTGTAAAAAGTCTTTTCAGCATGACAATTCCAATTGATGCTAGGCTAATATAGATAACACCCACCAAATATGTTGCGGTATTGAAGATGTGGGGGTCTTTTAAAAACTGAAGCTCCACACTAAATTTTTTCCCCATCACAATACGGCGAATGTTTATGCCAATGCTATCCAGGACCCAATTTGTATAAAATTGAAAATCAAAGATATTTTGCCAAGCTCTATACGATTCTAGCCCACGATCTGTTGTTGTCCACACATGTATAAACCATGGAATAAGAGGGACAGCCCCAATCGTACTTCCTAAAAACCACGCCAGCCACTTTGTGTTAAAAGTATTTTTCTTAATATAGACATCATAAAACACAGTAAAGCTCCATAAAGCAAAAGCACCATAAAAACCTGAAAGCTGGATTTGGCCTATGATTGCTCCGAGTATTCCCCATAAGAATGCGCCCATGAAATGATTTCTGAAAAAATGGCAAAAAATAATTAAAACAGAAAAAAAGGGAACGAGGTTAGGTTGCCAAATATGATTAGAATATAAAATCATTGCTGGGGAAACAGCTGCCAAGGTTATTCCCCATAGCCATATTTCTTTTTCGCTGCGTTCTACTTTAAGGAGGATCAGCAGAAGAAAAATGAAAACCGCCAAAATATTGAGTGCTTGCACCATTCGGTTTAGGCCCAGCGGGGTATTTACAAAATATCTTAAGACGGCAAAGCTCCAAACACCCATCCCTGGGGTACGAATATTACTTGCGCCACTGATATTGGCAAGCACAGGCCATTTTCCGGTTTCTACAATTTCTGTGGCCGTTTCATATGCCCAAATTTGGTCGCCTTTCCACTGCATGTCCGCATTCCAAAGCACACGAAGCAAACACCCTAGAACAATAAATAAAACCATGCTTAATTTAATATTTTTAGACATATAAGTTCATGAATTGAGCAATGCCTCCATAATCAATCGTAAAATTCGGAGAGGGGGAGATTCGAACTCCCGATACGGCTATTAACCGTATAACGGTTTAGCAAACCGCCGCCTTCGGCCATCTCGGCCACCTCTCCATACGATCCTTTATTTCATAGATGACATAAGATTCCAAGTCAAACATCTTCCTTGCGTCTCAAAAATGAGTACGCTACGAATACCCTTATGAAAAAACCGCTTTGGAAACCTTCTCAAGAGCGTATCGAAAAGAGTAATTTCCAAAAATATTTTTCATTTTTAAAAGAAACCTATGATCTGAATTTTCATACCTATGACCCCCTATATGCTTGGTCTATCAAAGAGCCTTCAGTTTTTTGGGCGTCTTTGTGGAAATTTTTTAATCTGAAAGCTTCTTCCTATGAAAAGGCCATGGGGGAACCTAAAATGCCAGGCACAAAATGGTTTTTAGGCGCAAAACTTAATTTTTCAGAAAACCTACTTCGATTTCGAGATGATTCTTTGGCCTTAATTGCGCTTGGAGAAGCGAGAAAACCTCAATATTTAACCTATAAAGAATTGTATTTAAAAGTTGCCCAATGTGCCAGAGCCTTAAAAAAGGTGGGCATTCAAAAAAATGATCGCGTATGCGGATATCTGCCCAATATTCCAGAGACTGTTATTGCGATGCTCGCCACCAATAGTTTGGGAGCCATTTGGTCTTCCTGTTCCCCAGATTTTGGCGTACAAGGGGTTTTAGATCGATTTGGGCAAATTAAACCCAAAGTCTTATTTACGGTAGATGGATATTATTACAATGGAAAAAAATTTGAATGTCAGAGTAAAGTTCAAAAAATTGTTCGCCAAATACCTTCGATTCAAAAAGTTATCGAGGTCCCCTATCTTGGAAAGGGTGGAACCTGGGAAACATTTTTAAATGGGGACAGATCTCAAAGAGATCTGTCCCCATCCGAAATCGATTTTGTACAGCTCCCCTTTGATCATCCACTTTATATTATGTTTTCTTCTGGAACCACAGGTGTTCCCAAGTGTATTGTCCATGGGCAAGGCGGAACGCTCCTCCAACATTTAAAAGAATTAATTTTGCATACAGACTTAAAGCGTGAAGATCGCATTTGTTATGTGACAACCTGTGGATGGATGATGTGGAACTGGTTGGTGAGTTCTTTAACTGTGGGAGCCACGGTTGTTTTATCAGAAGGAAGTGTCGCTTATCCTGATTTAGGCATTCGGTGGCGTGATATTGAAGCTGAAAAAATTACGGTTTTTGGAGCCAGTCCAAAGTATTTATCGGCTTGCCAAAAAGAAGGCATTGTTCCTAAAAAGATAGCGAAGATGCCTCACTTAAAAACCATTCTTTCAACAGGGGCACCTCTTACAAAAGAAAATTTCCGATGGGTGTATGAAAATATAAAAGCAGATCTTCAGCTTTCTTCCATTTCTGGGGGGACGGATATTATTTCTTGTTTTATGCTTGGAAATCCACTTTTGCCTGTCTACGAAGAGCAAATTCAATGTCTGGGTTTGGGCATGAAAGTCGAAGCCTTCGATGAAAATGGGAGGCCTGTTTTAGAAGAAAAAGGGGAACTGGTTTGTAGCGCACCTTTTCCCTCGATGCCCATCGGTTTTTGGGATGATCCAGAAGGTAAAAAGTACCATGAAGCCTACTTTGAAACGTATCCCCATATTTGGCGTCATGGCGATTTTATTACAATTACAAAAGAAGGTGGCGTGGTTGTGTATGGTAGATCAGATGCTACGTTAAACCCAGGCGGTGTTCGCATTGGTACAGCAGAAATTTATCGGCAAATCGAAAAGCTACCAGAAATTAAAGATAGTATTGTCGTTTCTCAAAAATGGAAAGAGGATGTTCGAATTATTTTATTTGTGGTTTTAAAAGAAGGGCACGTCTTAAACCAAACTTTAGGAGATAAAATAAGATCCTCGCTTCGCGAAAATGCAAGTCCCCGGCATGTGCCAGAAAAAATCTTAGTCGTTAAAGACATTCCCTATACCATGAGTGGAAAAAAAGTTGAGCTTGCGGTCCAAAATGTCATTCATAACGAGCCGGTTCGAAACAAAAGTGCAATTTCGAATCCAGAATCCTTAGAAGAATTTAAAAACCGTGAAGAACTGCAAAGTTAGTGTCATTATTTGTACCTATAATCGTAAATCGATTGTAGAAGAAGCCATTCAAAGTGTTTTACAGCAAACGTATTTGGATTATGAACTCATTGTGATTGATGATGGTTCCACCGATGGCACAACGGAATATCTTCAAAGAACGTATCCTTCGATAAAAGTCGTTTTTCAAGAAAATAAAGGGATTAGCGCGGCTCGGAATTTGGGAATTCGTTTAGCACAAGGAGAATGGATTTGTTTTTTAGATTCAGATGACCTCTGGACGCCTAAAAAATTAGAAGAACAATTGGCAAAAACAGATCAGCAAAAAACAAAGATTTCCTATACGAACGAAATTTGGTATCGATCTGGAAAAAGAGTAAATCCCAGCAAAAAACACCAGAAATATTCAGGCGATATTTTTAAATACTGCCTGCCTTTATGTATCATAAGCGCTTCTTCTGTAATGATCCACCCAAGTGTTTTTGATAAAGTGGGCGGATTTGATGAAGACTTGCCCGCCTGTGAAGATTATGATTTATGGCTTCGAATGGCCTCGCAATACGCTATTTCTTATTTCCCAGATGTGTTTATCCTGAAAAGAAATGGTGTGGATCAAAATCATTTATCTCAAACATACTGGGGAATGGATCGGTTTCGGTTGTATGCATTGGGAAAACTTTTAACAACCACCCCATTAAGTCCTTTACAAATTCAGTTAACTCAGGAAGAATTACAAAAAAAGAAAGGTATTTTTGAAAATGGGGCTAAAAAAAGGGGAAAAAATCCCGGCCATTACGCTCTACGATCTGGAGGGAAGGAAAGTAAACACACTTTCTTTTCTGGGTAGGCCGCAAGTTTTAATTTTTTTGCGTCACTTGGCTTGACTATCTTGCCAAGAGCACCTGGTCGAGGTGCAAAAACACATTTCTGAGTTTCAAAACTATCATGCCGATATTCGAGTCATTTCTTTTACACCGATTGAACAGTTAAAAACCTATCAGAAAAATATCAGCGGGCAGTTTTATTTGTATTCCGATACCGATCGAAAATTTTACCATGCCATGGGGTTAAAACGTGCTGGATTTTTCCACATTTTTCATCCCAAAACGATTTTTCAGTATACAAAATATGCAATTCAAGGAAAAAAAATACAGTCTACGCAAGAAGATGTGTATCAATTGGGCGGAGATTTTATTGTAAACAGTGCCGGGGAATTGGTTTATGTATTTCGCGGTGAAAGACCTGATGATCGCCCCACCCCCAAAGAAATGCTTAAAGTTCTAGCATCGCTTGATTAAATCTTAATATGTTTTTACTAGACAAAAAGAGGTGAGATTGGTTACACTTTTAATGGATGATCCTTCAAAAGGACCAAACAGGAAGTACTCGCAGCAACAAATCCCCCATATATAGTATATTTCCTCTCATTTTCTTTTTTATTTTATGCTTTAATTTTTCTGTCGCTTTTGCAAAAGATACCACGGTTTCTATTATGAGTTATAATGTGGAAAACCTGTTTGATGCCACAGATGACGGAGCCAAACAGATGGATCCCGCGTATTTACCGCTTTCCATAAAAAAGAAATGGAAGACGGATCAATGTGCTACCAAAGTTGGATTTTATCATGAAATGTGCGTGAAGTTAGATTGGACGCCCCAAAAATATGAAGACAAACTTAAGAAAATTGCCCAAGTGCTTTTAGATTATGAAAATGGTGGGGCAGATATCATTGTTTTACAGGAACTTGAAAACAGGCGTGTTTTGACAGATTTATGGCAAAAGCATTTAATGTGGAAAGGGTACAAAAAGCCCATTCATTTTGAAAGTCCATCGAGTCGTGGCATTGATGTGGGCATGATGAGTCGCTTTTCTTTGGCAGAGACGCCCAAGGTGCATGGTGTGAGCTTGGGAGAGGGGGAGCGTCCCACGCGAGATGTCATTGAAGCCACCTTTCAGGTGCGTAAAAATTTTAAACTTCGTGTAACCGCCAACCATTGGCCGTCTCAAGCAAATTCCACACAAATGAGACTTCGGGCTGCAAGTGTTGTGAAAAATCTGGCACGCCAAGCTATTCGCGATCGTGTTCCTTTTATTGCAACGGGCGATTTTAATACACTTTTAGAAGAAACACCGAATCCCATTCAGGGAAATATTGCTGATAATTTTGTTCAAAACAAGGCGCGTCCTTTGGTCGATATTCAAGATTATATTGGACTTGCAGGACAATTTCCAGGGGGCTCCCATTTTTATAGAGGTGCCTGGGATATGCTGGATCGATTCTTAGCGAGCAAAGATCTTTTTAACAGGTACTCAAAATTCCGTATCGATCTTCGAAGTTATGAAATTTTTGCTCCCAGATATTTATTGATTGATGAATATCTTGCAGATCCTAAAACAGGGAAAATAAGACTTTTTACATTTCCACAACGCTACGACTTTTTTACAGGTGAAGGCTATTCAGATCACTTGCCTGTTGTCATGAAATTAACCATTCAAAATTAATTGGAATTCGGAGAGGGGGAGATTCGAACTCCCGAGACCCTTTCGGGTCTAACGGTTTTCAAGACCGCCGCATTCAACCGCTCTGCCACCTCTCCCGATCATTTGATTAAATCTGTCCCCATGTAAGACTGAAGAACTTTTGGAATCTGAATAGATCCGTCTTTCATCTGAAAATTCTCTAAAATGGCTAACCAGGTTCTGCCCACCGCCAACGCCGAGCCATTGAGTGTATGTGGAAAACGGGGTTTTGCGTTGGAATCAGGTTTATATTTTAAGTTCATCCGTCTTGCTTGAAAATCTTCAAAGTTTGTACATGAAGAAATCTCCCGATAACAGTTTTGACTGGGAAGCCAAACTTCAATGTCATACGTTTTGGCTGCCCCAAAGCCGATATCGCCTGTACACAGCGCTACTACGCGATATGGAAGTTCTAATTTTTGTAAGATCTTTTCTGCATCGGCTAATAGTTTTTCCAGTTCGTCATAAGAGGTTTCAGGTTCAACAATTTTTACAATTTCCACCTTATTAAACTGATGCTGGCGAATGAGGCCTCTGACATCTTTTCCATGCGATCCCGCTTCACTTCGAAAGCAAGGTGTATAGGCTGTCATATAAATAGGAAGGTCCGTTTTTTCTAGAATTTCTTCTCGATAAATATTTGTAAGTGGAACCTCAGCTGTTGGAATTAAAAAATATTTTGTGTCTTGCACTTTAAAAGCATCTGCTTCGAATTTGGGAAGTTGTCCCGTCCCCACCATGGCCTTGGTATTCACCATTAAAGGCGGGAAAATTTCAGTATATTTTCCTTCTTGGGTATTGAGGTCTAACATAAACTGAATTAAAGCACGCTCTAGTTTTGCGCCCATGCCTTTCAGTAAAGAAAACCGGGCGCCTGTAATTTTGGAAGCCCTTTCCATGTCTAAAATTCCAAGTTTTTCGCCTAAAGCTTGGTGATCTTTCGGGGTGAACTCAAATTTTGGAATTTTCCCCCAGGTTCGGATCACTTTATTATCTTGGGCAGTTTTTCCCTGTGGGACAGAAGCATGGGTAAGATTCGGCAATACCAAAAGTTTTTGTGCCAGATTCCCTTGAATTTCCGTAAGTTGGGTTTGCAAGTCTTTTACCTTTTGGGATACTTCTTTCATTTCTGAAAAAAGTTTGGAAGTGTCTTTTTTTTCTTGTTTTAATTTTACGATTTCTTGAGAGACATCATTTTGTTTTTTGCGCAATTGCTCGCTTTCAAAAATGAGTTTTTTTCTTTGTTCGTTTAATTGAATAACGTCGTCTAGATTTTTAGGGTCTTCACCGCGAAGGGATAGGTTTTTTTTGACCGCATCCAGGTTTTCAGAAATGTATTTTAAGTCCAGCATGATTCAAAAAAGGTAACATTTTTTTAATATCCACGCAATTGTTGGATCAGTTTTTTGATTTGTTCAATATTGTCCGCATCTGGATTGACACGAAGATAATTTTGGAAGGCCCAAATGGCGTCACTTTTTCGATCTAAATGACGATAAACAATCCCCAGTTGTAGGTATACATCGGCCATATCTGAGTTTTTGTCTAAAGCTGTTTTATAAAATTCAATGGCTGTTTCGAATCGTTCTTGAGCTTGATGAATTTGCGCCAAATTAAAATAAGCCTGTGCGTTATTGGGATCGAGTCGAATATACATTTTGTAGTTTTTTTGCGCATTTTCAAATTGGCGAGCTTGTGTATACAATTCGGCCAGTAAAAAGTAGGGTTCCTTTAAGTGAGGATTAATTTCAATTTCTTTTTTAAATTCTTGTTCTGCAAGGCGATAATTTTTTAAAATCAGCGCCGTTCTTCCGGCATAGAAATGTACCAAGGGATACTTTGTATTAATTTGTGACGCCAATTTATACTCATCTAAAGCTTGATGTAAATCGCCACTTTTAGTGTGTAAGGCCGCACGCTTAAAATACCATTTGGCATTTGTAGGGTCGAGTTTCAAAGTTTCCTTATACATTTTGAGTGCCTTTTCCAGTTCATCTGTGTCTTGGTACAATTCGGCCAATCCCTCAAGCGTTTCAATATTTTTAGAATCCAACTCAAAAGATTTTAAATAGGTTTCTTTTGAAAACTGAAAATTTTCATTCAAGTGGTATAATTTTGAGAGTCCATTCAAATACACCGTATTTAATGGATAAGCGGAAACCAGTTTTTTCAGGTGATCCACCGCTTGCGATTTTAACCCTCTTTCATAATAGAGCAAGGCGACTTGTGTTTGAATGGTATCTGCATTGGGTTGAAGGGTGAGTGCTCTAAAAAAATATTTTTCTGCATATGCATATTGTTTGGTGTGGCGGTAGAGTTTGGCTAATTCAAATAATGCTTCATAATGTTCTGGATTCAATTGCACCGCTTTTTGATATTCTAATATCGCTTTTGGAAAATCGCCTTTTTGTTTGTGGTAAAAACCAGATAAAGCATAAATTTCAGAAGACCTGGGTTCAATGCTTTTTACCTTTGAAATGTATTGGAGTGCTGCATCAAAATCATAATAATGGATATATATTTTTGCCAAAGCGACGTAAGAATCAATGTGTGAGGCTTTAATTGAAAGCGCGCGCTGGTAATGTTCCATGGCCTTTTTAAGAAGGTTTTCTTTTTCTGAAATTTGGCCTAATTCATAATGGGCCAGGTGGTTTTTTACATCAATTTCAAGCGCTGCTTTGAATTGCGCTTTGGCATCAATGAGACGATTGTCTTTTAAATAACGGCGCCCAATATTTAAAAAATAAAGGGATTCTTCATGAATTTGAATATCTTTTGGGAGACTCTTTACGGCTTGTGCTCCTCCCAGGCGCTCGTAGGCTTGGGTATAAATTGTGTTTCCCGGCATCAGATCATGGGCTTTTTGATAGTGTTGAATGGCATAATCAAATTGCTTTTCTTCCTCATAAATCCATCCTAAGTGGTAGTGTGCGGTTGCAAGATTTTCATCTGTTAATAGAGATGGAAATTGCGTCACAATTTTTAAATTTCCCTCCGCTTTTTTTAAATGATTAAATGTTTGAATATCAATCAGACTCGCCTGCAGACGACTTAAGGCGTGTTCCGGATGCAAATTCAGACCAATCCAATAAATTTCATAAGCTTTTTCAGGTTGATTGAGTTTTTCATATGTTTTGCCTAAAGCATAATGGCATTGTGCTAAAGCGGGAGATCTTTCCAGGGCTTTTTCAAACGCGACAATGCTTTGATTCAGTTCATTTTGTTCAAAAAATAAAAGGCCTTCCAGTAAGAATGTTTCTCCGTCTAAATTGTTTTGGGTTTTAAGCTGCGAAAGTATTTCTGTAGCTTTTTGAGTGTTCTTTTTTCTAAAGTATAAAAATACTAAAGCTTGTTTTGCTTGGAGGTGAGAAGGGTCGATTTCAAGTGCGCGTTGAATAATTTGATCCACTTTTTCGAAATATTCCACATCTTTTTTCGATAGATCCCAAAGTTGTAAATAGCACTTCGCAAGCAAAGACAGAGAAGAAACATCTTTTGGGTAGGCTTTTAGTGCCTCTTTCAAGTATTGAATACTTTCTTCATAAGATCGGACAGTATCTTTAGGATATAAGTTTTGGGCTTCTTCAAAGTTTTGTTTTGCTTTTAAAACCGAAGGACTTGCGACTGTTTGGGGTGGAATCCAAATTTCAAGATAGGTTTTCTGAGCCGGTTCTATTTGTTCTGGATGTGGTTTTTGTTGTGTATTTTGTAAAAGAAGAAGGACAGAAAAAATAAAAACGATAAAAAGAAACAGTAACACCATTCGTCGTATGGGAATTTTTTTTGGAGGGGGAGGCAAAATCGTTAATGCCCCTGTATCTTCTTTTCTCCTACTTTTTTTCTTTTTGGGCACAAATAAAGAAGGGGTGGCGCCCCTTTTTTTGAGTTTTTGAACGGTCATGGGATCTTCTAAAACGCGCGTGATCTCTTCTTTTTGAATTTCAGTCAGATCCGTTTTTTGCAAAATAGAAAATAAAAGGTCATAGAAAATGGGTTCTTGCGCCAAGGGTTTAAATTGTTCTTTTGGGTATTCAGAAATGTCATCTTGAGCAGAATATTTTTGCTCCATAATGGCTTTTGCAATTTCTTCAATGGTCAGGGGTCCAGACAGCGTTTGATTTTTTGTTCGAATCTGATATTTTTGTGTGCTTGAAATACCATACTTTTTTAACAGTGTTTTCAGTGTATCTTGATCCATTTGGGGTATAGAATAGCATAGGATGGATTCATTAAAAAAGTGTTCTTTCATTTTAGGGACTGCAGGCCATGTAGACCATGGTAAAACTCAGTTGGTCCAAGCATTGACCGGCCTTCGTACAGATCGCTTACCAGAAGAAAAAAAACGGGGCATGAGCATTCAATTGGGATATGCCCCTTTGCATTTGGAGGATTTTGGAACGATTGGGATCATTGATGTCCCAGGCCACGAAAATTTTATTAAAAATATGGTAAAGGGTGCCACACAAATGATGTGTGTGCTCTTTGTGGTGAGTGCAAAAGAAGGAATTTGCACCCAAACGATTGAACATCTTGAAATTTTAAAATACCTGGGTGTTTTGCAGGGCATTGTGGTTTTAAGTAAGACCGATTTGGTTTTGAAACATGAAATTGAAGCGCGCATTCAAGAAATAAAAGAATTTACGAAGGGAAGCTTTTTAGAAAATGCGCCGATTGTAGAAGTGTCTTCTCGAACGCTTGCAGGAATTGAGGTTTTAAAAGAGAGCATTTCTAAAATTTTAAATGAATCTTTTAGCCCTTTAGAAGAAAATCGCCTACACTATCTTCCAATCGATCGTATTTTTTCAAAACATGGATTTGGAACCATTGTTACTGGGACTTTGATGGCAGGATCACTTGTTTTAGATCAGGAAGTGGAAATTTATCCCAGTCACAAGAAAGCAAAAATTCGTCGTATCGAGGCCTATGGAAAGGGCGTGTCTTCGATCAAAGCCCCTAGTCGCGTGGCCTTGAATTTAAAAGGCGTGGATCGAGACGAGATTCAAGTGGGAAACGTGCTTTCGGTTCCCAATCGTAGGCTCGATACATGCCAAGCGTATGCAAAAATCCAATGGGGTCAGACCCGGGTCAGACCTACCGGTCGTAGACCCGGGTCTGACCTCATTGACCTATTTTTTGGCACCTCCCATGCGAAAGTTCAGGTTAAAAAGAAAAGGGGGATGACGTATTATTTGAAATTTTTTGCTCCCCAACCGCTTATTTTGGGCGATCGTTTTATTTTAAGAACAAATCGGCTTTTGGGGGGCGGACAAATCATTGATGCAAGTCCAGTTTCAAAACAGTTTTGGTTGGAAAAAGATCCAGGCCAAATGCAAGCGTATATCCAAACACTTTTCAAAGAGCGTCCCGAGCTTCGATTGGAAACGCTTTCAGATATGACAGGGCGCTTGCCACAAAGTTTAGCGGGGTTTATGGATGTTCCCCAGGCAAAAAGGAAAAAGGGGACAGATCTCTTCGAGATCTGTCCCCAGGTTCCAAAAATATTTTTAGAAAAACTAAAACCCCTGGAATCTTCGTTTGAACCTTTCTTAGCCCAAAATCTGGAAAAAGAATTTTTAAAAATTCTAGAAGCAAATCAAGAAATCATACGGCTTCCAAAGTCGATGTATTTAACAAAAGTACAATTAGAGCGTGTGCGTCAAACCCTTCAGACCCATTTTCAAAAGAATGAGTCGATTTGTGTTTCGGATATTAAAACATATTTTAATCTAAGCCGAAAATTTGCCATTCCATATCTCGAGTTTTTTGATATTCAAAAGTGGACGATTCGAAAAGGAGATGTGCGTGTGGCTTGGAAAATTTAATCCTATTAAAACAACGCCAGCACTGCTTTTTCGATGAAGTTCAAGATAGGGGTTGGGAAAATCCCAAAGTATAAAGTCGCAAACGCCATGATGCCAATCACCACATGCCACGCAAATTCTGGAGTTTGTTTTTCTAAAACGCCTTCCTCATCTTTCATATACAGGTACACAATCACCCTTAAATAATAATACGCGGCAAGAAGACTATTTAAGATTCCCATCAAGGCTAAGCCATAAAAACCGGCTTTGAGGGCCGTACTAAAAATATAGAATTTTCCAATAAATCCCGCTGTCAAAGGAATACCTGTAAGCGAAAGCAAAAATACTGAAAAAGAGGCGCCAAGCCATGGATTTTTAAACCCTAATCCTATGACATCCTTTAAAGTGTGAATGTGTTTGTGTGTGCTCACGGCGCTTAATACAATAAAAGCACCAAACGTCATCATGCCATAAGCCACCAGATAAAACACAACGGCTCCGATACTTAAATTAAAGCTTTGGCTATTGGCGCTACAAATGGCGATTAAAATATACCCTGCATGTGCAATGCTGGAATAAGCCAGCATGCGTTTGATATTATTTTGTATCAGGGCAGCCAAGTTGCCAACAGTCATGGTTAAAATCGTAATCGTGATCATTACCGTCGAAAATGAATTTAAAATCGGAAGCAGCGTGACCAAAAAGAACCGAATGAGAACGGCAAATCCAGCTGCTTTTACAGCAGTTGCCATGTAGCCTGTAATGACTGTTGGGGCGCCTTCATATACATCTGGAACCCACATGTGAAAGGGCACCGCGCCAACTTTAAATGCAAATCCAGTCAGAAGTAACCCTACGCCCAGCATAAAAATAGGGGGTAAGACGTGTTCTGATGTAATGAGATAATGTCCAATGGCTGCAAAACTTGTTGTATGGGTTGCCGCATAAATAAAAACAATGCCTAAAAGTAAAAAACCTGTCGAAAAGGCACCCAATAAAAAATACTTTAGCGAAGCTTCAATGGATTGTATGCGTTGTTTATAAAGGCCGGTTAAAACATAAAGCGTTAAGCTCATGATTTCTAAGCTCATAAAAAATGTAATCAAATCGGATGAAGATGCCATGAGCATCATGCCACTACATGCGGCCAATAAGAAAAAGAAAAACTCACCTGGGAAAGGGTGTTGAGAATCAAACTTGGGTAGGGCTGACACCAAGGTAAATCCTGTTAAAAATAAAAAAATGAAGTTAAAAAAGATTGAAAATTGGTCAATTCTCAAAGCTTGATGAAAGAGAGACTGCGGTTGAGCTTCCCATAATAGATAGGAAGTGGCGCCCGCGATGACCAACCCAAGGCCGGTAATGATGGCTAAGAGTTTTTTGTCTCCATTGGGTAAAAAGGCATCCAAAAGTAAGACAAATATGGATGTAAAAATAATTACCAGAATAGGAGATATGCAAATCATTTGTTCTTCTCGTATACGCCTAAATCATAATTTTGGGCGTGTGTAATTAAATAATCCACAGATTTTTCCATGCGCGATAAAAAGGGTTTGGGATAAAGCCCCATCCAAAAAATAAGAATCACAATGGGAACCAGGACCGAAATTTCTTTTATAGAAAGATCTTTTAAACTTTTATTTTCAGCGTAACGAATGCTCCCAAAAATAACTTTTTGAATCATCGATAACATATAGTAAGCACCCAAGACGACCGATGTTGCTGCAAGGGCCGAAATCCAAGGATTGTTTTGAAAAACACCTAATAAAATTAAAAATTCACCCACAAACCCATTGGTGGATGGAAAAGCAATGGATGAAAGTGTAAAAAGAACTAAAAAAGAAGAAAAAATGGGCATGGTCTGCGCAAGGCCCCCAAATTGATCAAGTTCCCGGGTATGTCTTCGTTCATAAATCATCCCTACCATTAAGAACAATGCCCCGGTTGCAAGGCCATGACTGAGCATTTGAAAAATACCGCCACTCACCCCATTGGGTGTGAGCGCAAAAATGCCCAGCATAATGAGCCCCATGTGTGAAATCGAAGAATACGCCACCAATTTTTTTAAATCGAGTTGCGCCAGAGCCAAAAGAGCACCATAAATAATCCCAATGAGCGCCAGTGTAAAAAGGATGGGGGTAAAATAGGTTGCTGCTTGTGGAAAAAGGGGAAGGGCAAACCTTAAATAGCCATAGGTTCCCATTTTTAAAAGGACGCCGGCTAAAATAACGCTCCCCCCTGTGGGGGCTTCCACGTGTGCATCCGGGAGCCAAGTATGAAATGGAAACATAGGGACTTTAATGATAAAGGCCAAGGTAAAGGCTAAAAATAAAAGATTTTGCGGTGTTAAAAGTTGACCATATTCTGAGGGGATTTGTAAAGAGTACATGTCTAAGAGGCTTGCCGAAAAAACCCCAAATTGGTCATGATACAAGTACACCAAAAAGATAATGCCCAAAAGCATTAAAACCCCACCTGCCAATGTAAAAAGAACAAACTTCAAGGTGGCATAAATTCTTCGAGCTCCACCCCAAATTCCAATAATAAAATACATGGGAACAAGCATCATTTCCCAAAAGACGTAAAATAAGAAGAGATCTAAAGCGACAAATGTGCCAATCATGGCCGTTTCTAAAAAGAGAAAACTCGCCAAATACATGCGGGTATGTTTTTGAGGTGTTGTGGCCACAATAACCAAGGGCGTCAGAAATGTTGTTAAAAGGACAAGCCAAAGGCTAATGCCATCGATCCCCACAAAATAAGAAATACCAAATGTAGAAATCCAACTTACTTTTTGGACCAATTGCAAAAGATGGGAAGTGGAATCGAAATAACAAAGTAGCGTTAGAGAAAGTAAAAACTCAAAAACAGAAAATCCAAAAGCAATCCACATAAGATATTTTTCATACGTTTTGGGCATGAATAAAATTTTTAAGGTGCCAATGAAAGGAATTAAAATTAAAAGTGTTAGGAGGGTGTTTTCAAAGTTCATATTTTAAAACCATATAAAAAGTAAAATTGCTACAACGCCTGCTACGAATACAAACGCATAGGTTTGTAGATTTCCTGTTTGTGTTTTGACCGTTTGAAATCCAAAATAAGTACTTAAGGTGGCAAGCCCATTAAAAGCGCCATCAATAATTTTGGTGTCGATGATGGTCCAAAAAAATGTCGCCATTTTTCGGACAGGCTGAACCAGATACCTGTCATACAATTCATCTATATAGTATTTATTTAAAAGAAGTTTATGGGGAGTGGCATATTTTAATTTGAGGTGTATGAGCCAATCTCTATTTTTATGAAATTGAATAAAAGTATAAATGGCAAGTACGATCGAAGTGAACGTCGTAATCCCCATTAAGCTAAGTTCTGTCATCTGTGAACCATGCGACTCGAGACGCGATGAAAAAACGGGGGTTAAAAACCCATCTAAGAAATGTTCCAAATGGATTGCACTGTGAAATACATGTGGAAAGCCAATGAGGCCGCCAATTAAAGAAAGCAAAGCTAAAACAATGAGAGCCAAGGCCATGAGTGGCGGGGCTTCATGAACATGTTTGTCTTTTTCAAGTTTGGAATCGCTGTAAAATGTAAGTGTAAAAAGACGAACCATATAAAAGGTTGTCATGAGAGCACCCAAAACACCTAAAACCCAATAAATTGGATTTTTGTTAAAGGCCATCCATAAGATTTCATCTTTACTAAAAAAGCCACTAAAGGGCGGCATGCCAA
>MGRI01000015.1:0-4741 GCA_001798105.1 Deltaproteobacteria bacterium RIFCSPHIGHO2_02_FULL_40_11 | reverse complement strand
TAAAAATACAATATGGGTAAGCGGTAATTTTTTATGAAGCCCGCCCATTTTTTGAATGTCTTGCTCATGATGAAGCGCATGAATGACAGATCCTGCACCCAAGAATAAAAGGGCTTTAAAAAAAGCATGGGTCATAAGATGAAAAATACCAGATGTAAAAGCGCCACAGCCTACGGCTAAAAACATGTAGCCCAATTGAGAAATGGTGGAATAAGCCAAAACTTTTTTAATATCGTTTTGAAAGAAAGCAATGGAAGCCGAAAAAAGTGCTGTAAGGACACCCACAGTTGCAACCACCGTCATGGAAATGGGTGCTGCCATATATAGAAAATGAAGCCTTGCAATCATGTATACGCCAGCTGTTACCATGGTGGCTGCGTGAATGAGGGCAGAAACAGGCGTAGGACCTGCCATGGCATCTGGGAGCCACACATATAATGGAATTTGGGCTGATTTTCCGCAAGCACCGATAAATAATAAAAGCGTAATAACGGTGAGTATGTGGGGCGCATACGCAGATAAATGAATCTGCGAAAGACTCTCAATATTTAAAGTTCCAAATGTTGTAAAACATAAAAATAACCCCAATAAAAATGCAAAGTCGCCAATTCGGTTAACCAGAAAAGCTTTTTTCCCAGCTTGGGCATTGGCAATGTCTTGATACCAAAAACCAATGAGTAAATAAGAACATAGCCCAACGCCTTCCCATCCAATAAATAAAAGTAAAAGATTATTGGCTAAAATGAGAAGCAGCATGGATGCTGTAAATAAATTTAAATAAGCAAAATAGCGCCATAAACTTTCATCTTCATACATGTAATTGACAGAATAAAGATGAATGAGAAGGCCAACGCCGGTGACCACCAAAGAGAGTAAAACGGAAAGCGCATCCATTTTTAAATCGAATGAAACACCTATTTGTGGAATCCATTCAAAAAGGGTGAGGTTGATAAAACGCCAACTTTCAGGCGCTTCTAAAAACTGAAGAAAAATATAAAAGGAAATGACAAAGGACAAAAGAACAGAACCGCAGGCAATGCTACTGACAGCGGGCTTGGGAAGGCGATGACCCAGAAGGCCGTTGATTAAAAACCCTAAAAGGGGCAATAAAATAATAAAACCGATCACGAAAGTTCTTATCCTTTCAATTCATTCATTTCATCGATATGCATCGATTGTTTAAGCCTAAAAAGAGAAATAATAATGGCAAGCCCCACAGCTGCTTCGGCTGCCGCCACTGTAATCACAAAAAACACAAAAATTTGGCCATCCACGTTTTGAATGTATTTTGAAACAGAAACCAAGGCCAAGTTAACGCTATTGAGCATGAGTTCAATCGACATAAAAATAACAATAAGGTTTCTACGAATTAAAACACCAATGACACCGATGGTAAACATGAGCGCTGCCAACATTAAATAATGTGTAAACCCAATCATTTTGTTTTTTTCGCCATAACGACGCCTCCAACCATTGCAATAAGAAGTAAATAGGAAGCAAGCTCAAAAGGAAATAAGTATTTTGTAAAAAGTAAAGTTGCAATTTCATGGACTTGATAGCCCCCCACAACAGATGCCACCGCGTTTGGAAAAGCCGTCATTGAAATAAGTGCCAGAAGTGAAATCAAAAGGGTCGCGCTTACAAGATATTTCCAAGTTCTGGGAAGTTTTGAACGTGAAAAACGTTCTGGATCTACCTTTAAATTTAAAAGCATCATGACAAAAATAAAAAGGACCATGACAGCGCCGGCATATACTAAAATTTGAATCGCTGCCAAAAAAGGAGCATGTAACCCTAAAAACAATCCAGCAACACCAAAGAGGCAAGCAATTAAATACACAGCACAGACCACGGGATTTCGATGTAAAATGACACCGAGTGAACACACGACGATACTCGCAGCAAGTCCCCAAAAATATAAGCTGTGTAAAATCATTTTAGAGCCATCCTATATAAAGTAAAATCGCAGTTAACAAAATATTAAAAAGTCCCAGAGGAATTAACACTTTCCAACCCAAAGACATCAGTTGATCGTACCGAATTCTGGGCACTGTCCAGCGCACCCATACAAATACCAATGCAAAAAAAGATGTTTTTAAAATAAAGGCCAAAACTTTTAAAAGCGCAAGTCCCATTGATTTTGGATAGGTTGCAATCCCTACCCAATCTGCCACGGTCAGCATGCCTGGGATCAACTGCCAGCCGCCAAAAAATAAAGTGACCATGAAGGCAGAGAGTGTAACCATGTGCAGATATTCAGCCATAAAGAAAAGTGCAAATTTCATGCTGCCATATTCGGTATGAAATCCACCGACCAATTCTGCTTCTCCTTCTGGGAGATCAAATGGAAGTCGGTTACATTCTGCAAAGCTTGCAATAAAAAAGAGGATAAAAGCAATGGGTTGTAAAAAAATTCCCCAAACATGTTCTTGTAAATAGACAATTTCTTTTAAAGAAAAAGTTCCATAGACCAGTAATACGCCAATGAGAGCAGTGCCCATGGCAATTTCGTAGCTAATCACTTGAGCTGTAGAACGTAAAGCGCCAAAAATGGAATATTTATTATTCGAGGCCCACCCTGCCAGTAAAATGCCATACACGCCTAAAGAGCCAATGGCGACGATGTAGAGAATGCCAATATGGATATCTGCAATTTGAAGGTGAATGGTTCGATTTCCAAGTTCAAGGGTATCGCCAAAGGGAATGGCGGCAAATGCAATGGCCGCAGGGACCAATGCAAAAATAGGGGCCAGTAAGAATAAAGATTTGTGAGCGTGGGGTGGAATAGGATCTTCTTTAAAAATAAATTTAACAACATCTGCGACAGGTTGTAAGAGCCCAAAAGGGCCCACGCGATTTGGGCCTAAGCGATCTTGAATGAGGGCAGAGCCTCTGCGCTCCACCCAAACTAAAATCGGAACAGCATTCAGAAGCATGCCCATGACGACCACGATTTTTCCAAGGAGTATTGTAAAATCTAAGAAGTCCAGTTGAAACCACCTTTTTTCCAAATATAAAGATATCCAACAATTAAAACACCTAAAAATAAAAACATTTCAATCAGTAAGAAGGGGCCTGCATGTAAATTATGTTTAAAAATTAAAGCCCAAGGGTATAAGAAGACAACTTCAATATCAAAAATGAGGAAAAAAATAGCAATTAAATAAAATTTTACAGAATATCGTTCTCGGTTTTCTCCAGAAGGCGGAATGCCGCATTCATATACAGAAAGTTTTTTGGCATCCGGCTTGACACGCCCTAAAAGTGCTGAGATGGTAATTAAAATGACGCCCAACAAAAGTGCAAAAACCATCATTAAAATAACGGCCAAATGGTTTATGGAAAGCATAGCTTGCTTATATGCTTTCTTATGATTGCGGACAAGAAAAAATTGAATTAAAACTGATATAAATACATGAAATTAGCTCAAAAAATAAAGATCGTTCGGATTATTTCCAGACTCAATATTGGGGGGCCTGCCTATAACGTCAAAATCTTAAGCGAAGGGCTGCCTCAAAATTATGACACGGTTTTGGTAACAGGAAAAACAGATCCCCATGAAGGAGACATGTCTTATGTGTTGGGGGAAACAAACCAGGTCCGGCATGTGTATTTACCGGAATTGGGGCGAAATATTCATGGTGTGAAAGAAATTGTTGCCTTTGTGAAACTATTTTTGCTTTTAAGGCGAGAAAAACCAGATATTGTATGTACCCATGCGTCAAAAGCGGGATTTTTGGGTAGAACGTCTGCTTTTTTTGCGCGGGTACCTGTTGTGATTCACACTTTTCATGGGCATGTATTTGAGAATTATTTTGGGGCCATTGTATCTAAGCTCATCATTTGGACGGAGAGAATTTTAGCCAAAATAACTACAAAAATTATTGCGATTAGCGATACCCAAAAAGAAGAATTGGCTCAAAAATATAAAATTGCACCTCCACACAAGATTCATGTGGCCAGACTGGGATTTGATCTTACGCCGTTTCAAAAACCGCCTGTTCAAAAAGAATTTTTAGTACAAAAATACGGATTTCCTCAAAATAAGTTTTTAATTGGTATTGTTGGAAGGCTTGTCCCCATTAAAAATCATTCTTATTTTTTTCAAGCAGCCCTAGAGGTTTTAAAAACAAGACAAGATGTCCATTTTGTGGTGGTTGGAGATGGCGAGCTGCGGCGTCACTTGCTTTTAGAAGCGATGCGGTTGGGGATTCAATCTTCTGTGTCATTCTTGGGGTGGCAAAAGGAGCTAAAATCCATTTATGATGTTTTGGATCTGGTGGTCTTAACTTCTAAAAATGAAGGTACGCCTGTCTCTCTCATTGAAGCGCAAGCTTGCGGAAAGCCTGTGATTGCAACAGATGTAGGTGGGGTAAAAGATATTGTATTTCATGGCAAAAATGGGTTTGTCATTGATGCCAATGACCCCAAGCGATTCGCCAATTGCATGACAAAACTTTTAGAAGATGCTTCTTTAAGAGCCGAGATGGGAAGTTTTGGGAAAGATTTCGTTTTTGAAAACTATACGCAAACAAAACTGCTTCATCATATGAGCCAACTGTATCAAACGTGTGTGTAAGGATACGTAATCTGCTTGCCTTAAAATATTTTTTTGTGCTTTAATCATGAATCGGTGTTGTTGTATTCAATGTAGTCAAATTTTTTTGGAGAAATTTATGAAAAATCGTATTTTTTCAGTGATTGCAGTTTTGTGTTTGAGTTGGATTTCAGTTTGCGCTTA
>MGRI01000014.1 GCA_001798105.1 Deltaproteobacteria bacterium RIFCSPHIGHO2_02_FULL_40_11 | reverse complement strand
CGACAAATGGCCTTCATGTAAATATCCCATCGTTGGCACAAACCCAATCGATTGATTGTCTTTGTGACATCGATCGGACCAAACCTGCATCGCACTTAAAGATTGAATCGCTTCCATATTTTAATCGTAGGTATGTTCTTTTTCGGGAAAATTTCCTGCTTTGACATCTTTGGCATAGGCTTGCATGGCAGATTCAACCATTTTTGAAAGACTGGCATATTGTTTTACAAATTTTGGTTTAAAATCTCGGATCATGCCTAAAAGATCGTAACACACCAAAATTTGGCCATCGCAATCTATACCAGCCCCAATGCCAATCGTTGGAATTTTTGCTGCGCCTGTAATTTCTAAAGCTAAATCGGCTGGAACAGATTCCAAAACCAAAGCATAAGCCCCGGCTTCTTCCACCTGTTTTGCCGTCCTTAAAAGTTCATCTCTCCGTTCGGGAGATCTCCCTTGCACTTTAAATCCTCCCCATTTGTGCACCGACTGTGGCGTCATTCCAAGATGTCCCATCACAGGAATTCCAAATTGGGTAAGTTTAAAAATTATGTCTGTCACTTCTTCGCCCCCTTCAAGTTTTACGCTTTGCGCACCGGCTTGAAGCAATTTTCCAGCATTTTCCACGGCTTTTTTTTCAGACACTTGATAAGAAAGAAAAGGCATATCCGAAACCAAATGGGCCTGTTTTAAACCCCGATGGACACAGCGTGTATGATAAGCAACGTCTTCGATTGTAACTTCCAGGGTATTTTCTTTGCCTTGAACCACCATGCCCAAAGAATCTCCCACCAAAACAATATCTGAATATGCGTCCACCAATGCAGCCATCGTGGTGTCATAAGCTGTTACGGCCACAAGCTTTTCTTTACTGTTTTGTAAATCTAAAATTGATTTTCTATTCATAACGATGTCGAGAAGCTTAAACCAAAATGTGTTACAAATCCGTCTATATCAAACCCACCCTGTTTATACCCCACAGACTGGGAGTCTCCTTTTTCAACATGCTTTTTGGTTAACTTATGATATTGCCCATGGATGTCAATATCGATGGGATTTTCAAAAAATCCAAAAAAATCTTTCATGGAATACCCAAATCCCATGGCCAAAACATGCACATGGGTATCCAAGAAATTTGAATTTGCTTCTTGATCTTTCACATGTTCCGGCTCAAATCGATATCCCGTTCGCATCCAAAGTTTTTGGATTGGAAACTCGATCCCAACACTTGGCACCCATATATCTTTAAAATGAATATCTGGTATTTTTGTGCTCATGCCCTCTGGATTCGAAAATTCTACTTTGCTAAAAGACGCTTTGTATTTTTCCCAATTTTTCCAAACCAATTTAAATCCCAAAGAAAGACCATTGGTAAATAAACGTGTCACGCCTACGCCAATCATTTGGGGATCATAAAACATAGACGTTTGCGTTAAAAAAGACATGACGGGAAACGAAACTTCGCCCGTATCTTCATCTGTGCTTTTCATAAATGTAAGATCTGCCTTGCTTTGTAAGGTCATCGCGTAATTTAATTCCCCATGATACGTTGCATCGAACACCCATGAGTCCCACGTATAATTGGCACCCAAAATCGGACTAACTGCTGGCTTAATATCCATGGCCAAATCCACAGTCGAATTTTCATTGTTTAAATTAATTTTTGTATTCGCCCCCGACTTTAAATAAAAATTTCCGGAAATCCCCAAAGAAAAATTCTCAAACAGTTCAACCCCAACGCCAGAAATCAAAGCAAAGCGTTTGGGACGATTAAAATAAAATCCATAAACAGGGATATAATTTTCAAATGTATTGACACTTGCCAACGATCCATAAGGCATAAATCCAGTGACACCCAAAGTTATTTTTTGAATGGGAAGTGTAAGTCCAAAATTGACACCCGACAAATTTGTGTAATCTGTTTGGATATCCCCATATTGTAAGGACTTTCCGGTAGATTCATTTTGCACAACAACATCTCGAATGGGTTGAAAAAAATCGAAGGTCGTCATCGCGCCAAAAGACACATGAATGGTTTTTGCATGCGATAGAAAAGATGGATTTTCATAGGTTACGGCAGGATCTGCTTTCGTAAGATTTGAAGCCCCCGTCATCACAGACACACGAGAGCCAATGCCATAGGTATCGGGCTGAGATGCAAAAATTTTAGCTGCAAGAAGACAAATCAACCCAAAGAAAATTAAAAAGACACGCATGCGCTTCATAAACGTGGGCGAGTGTACCCGAAGACTGCTCACTTCGCAAGCATCCGGGTCAGATCAGGGATCTGACCCGGATGCATAAATTGACAGCGTCAAAAAAATATACAAATTCTATATCGCCTGGCCTTCCATTCGCCCCATAAGCAATTGATATTGCTTATGTTTTTTAAGTTCCCATGACGTAAATTTTGGCACATGGATTGCACATAGCTAAACCCGCATGAAAAAAGCGTTTTTTTTAGCCATTTTAATGCTGTGTTACCCTGCTTTTGTGCAGGCCAATCCAGCCGTGGGTGAACTCCGTGAAGCCATTGCGCAGCGCATTTTCCGCATGGCAGAAGCGTCCTTGGAAGCACAAAATCGTGCAGAGCGTGCCATTCTAGAAAGTATTGGCCACTCGATGCCAGGATGGCAAGGAGCTACCACTGTTTCTGTCTCGAACACAACCTGGCATGAATTGGTGGATCCCGCTGTTTCAAAAGTTTTAAGTCTTCAAGCCCAGCAAGGGGTTCGGAAATCTTACCAAACCCTACATGGCAAAATTTTAGCAGACATGCGAAGAAATTGGCTCCAAAGAACCTATAACCGTGTTTTTCAGGGCAAAACCTATAAACGCGTTGCTGAAAGCATGGAACAACGCGGGGGAAATAATTTAGAAAGACTGTATCGTGAAGCTATCCAACCTTTTCAAACCGCAGATGATTTTTTAAGATATGTGGAAGACGCACAGTTGGTTCAAAAAGGGATTATTAAACGCTCCCAACTTGAAATGTTTCAAAAATTAAAACTCTTAGATGAAGCCAAAGCCATTACACAGGGACTCGCCCCACAAGCCGCCTTTCGCGAGCTTCGAACTTTGAGACAATCTCAAATTCGCGAAGAGTTTTTTTCGCTTCTAAAAAAATCCGACCGACATATTTATGATGTCTTAGACGATTTTGTACTTTTATACAGAAATTTTTCAGAACAAAATCAAGTTTTCATGAGTTATGCTGAGGCCCGATTTGCTTTAAAATTTCAATATCGATTTTATAATCTTTGGCGAAATTCCAGGTGGGCACAAAACCCAGCACTCAAACGAAAGTGGTTTCGGTTTTGGAAAAGATGGCAAGAAGTTGTCAAAGTCCCTAAACATCTTCCCAATGAAGAAAAAGCATTGGCAGAATTTTTTAAAGATTTTCATGACATTGTTTTTCAAATTTCTGAACCTGGCCCCGCTATCGTCTTGGGGAAAAGTCGGCGCGTTCTAACACGTCCTTCTCGTTTTATTGAAAATGCCATTCATCACCAGGCCAAAGCCATGAGCGCAGAATTGGACCTTTTTCGCGGCATGGAAACCCTCTCTCCAGAAGTGGAAGCATATATGCACCGAAAAGCTGCCCACGATGTCATGATTTTAGAAATGGAAAAAGTTTTAGAAACGGAAGGGATTGAAGGCGTTTTAAAGATGCTTTCACAAACTGAAAAATCTGTTCCAGATGCAATCGCAGAAATTCTGGGAAGAACACGTGGAGGCTATGACCCACGTCCGCTACAATTGGCCTATGCAAAAGCCCCTTATTTAAGCCCCTTTCCTGGAAAATTTAAAGAAAGAAATATTTTGGGATGGACGCTGAAAGACCCTTATCTTTTTGAATTTCGTTTTACAGAAAATGGCGTTATTCCTTATTTGAACCTGAGACAACGAGGACATTATTTTAGAAGTTGGGTTTTTAATCACATGGTTGCCGGTGTTTTTGCCTATGTTATTTTTAGAGATGAAGGCGCACATCCTTCAGAAAGACCGCCTTGGGAAGAGCCTGGAAATGGCATGCCTGGAACACTCCCACCGGGCTACAACCCCGAAGATCCTGTCTATGGCGGAAAATACGTCCCTCGAAATCCAGAAGATCTGGCAGATTCACAATACCGCCTCATTATTGAATCCCTGGAAAGAGATATCCAAGCACTGGTTCAAGAACGAAATAAAAAATTAGAAGACCAAAATGTTGCCACCCCAGAAGAAAACTTAAAAATTGAACAAAGACTTCAAGAAATCGACCAAGAAATTCGGAAAAAACAACGGACCATCGCCAAAATTCTAGAGGAAGCTGAATTTAAGAATGAAGAAGAGTAGCCGTTTGAACGGTTCGAACCGCCTTCGTCAGCGTCACCAATTCTTTCATTGAAAATGTTTCAATCCGTCGTGTGGGATCGATCCCGCATTTTTGAAGTTCCTGCGTAAAAGAAATGGGAGGCACAAAATGCTTAAGGGAATTTGTAACAACCTTTCTTCTTTGTTGAAACGCCGTTTTAACGGTTTGAATAAAAAGGGTTTCCAGATCTTCAGGAATTGGCAGTTTTTTTCTCGCTTTTAAATGAATGACACTCGAATCCACATTTGGAACGGGATAAAAACAGCCTCTTGAAACGGTAAAGCAAATTTCAGGTTTTGTATACAGCTGGGTCATCACAGATAAAACCCCATAGGTTTTAGATCCCGGCTCGGCTTCCATTCTTTGGGCCACTTCTTTTTGAAGCATCACAGTGATGGAGTCAATCCAGGTGCGATATTCAAATAGGCGAAATAAAATTTCTGTCGAAATATGATACGGCAAGTTGGCAACAACTTTTATTTTTTCAAACCGATTTTTAAGAGTATCTAAATCGAACTTCAAAAAATCGCCCTGAATGACTTCCACGTTCATGTCTGCCCCCAGAAGATTGGGCATGTGTGCCAAAAGCTTTTGGTCGGTTTCAAAGGTTACGATATGGCACTTTTTTTTAAAAAGCGCTCTTGTTAAAATGCCAAGCCCCGTTCCAATTTCAAGAACCGTATCTTTTGCTTGAATGTTTGCCCTTTCAACGATTCGATCTGCAATATTTTCATTGTGCAAAAAATTTTGGCTCAACCTGGAAGAAAAAGAAAGCTGATACTTTTGTAAAACTTGTTTAACGTTCATAAACGTGAACTTGCAAATGGAGACATGGAAAGATTAAGCTGCGGGGTCACTCCGATCAAATGATATCCAACTGCAGCCACCATCGCAGCATTGTCCGTACATAAACTTAAAGATGGGAAATAAATTTGAATTTCTCGTTTTTGGCATTCTTCTAAAAACAAAGACCGAATTCTAGAATTGGCGGCCACGCCACCTGAAACCACAAGTTTATTAAACTTTGTTTTTTCCAATGCTTTGAGCGACTCTGTCAATAAAGGCTTTGCCACGGCCTCTTGAAAAGAAGCGGCAATATCCGCTTTTGTTTCTTCTGAAAGTTCTCCGAATTGTTTTGTTAGATTTAAAACGGCTGTTTTTAATCCACTAAAACTAAACCCCATCTCTTTGTGTTTTAAATTTGCGATGGGAAATGAAAAAGCATTGGGGTTTCCTTTTTTAGAAAGTTCATCGATTTGACGCCCGCCGGGGTACCCCAGGCCCAAAAGTTTTGCTACTTTATCAAAGGCTTCACCCGCTGCGTCATCTTGTGTGGTTGCCAACAATTTTGTTTTTCCCACACCCTGAACTTCATACAACGCCGTATGTCCACCTGAGACCAAAAGCCCCACAAATGGAAATTGAAGTTTGTGTTGAGGCGCTGCCTCCTCTAAAAAAACAGCGTGCAAATGAGCTTCCAGGTGATTTACGCCCACACAAGGTAAACTGTGTTTATACGCCAAGGCTTTGGCATACGATAACCCCACAATTAAAGACCCAATCAGGCCTGGCCCCTGGGTGACTGCAATGCCATCGATTTGGGAAAGATCTACATGGGCCTCGTTTAAAGCTTGGTTTACAATCGTATGAATGGTTTCAATATGACGCCTGGAAGCCAGCTCTGGGACAATCCCCCCATAGGGAGCATGCAAAGCATCTTGAGAGGCAACAATATTCGAAAGTAAACGGGTGCCATCTTCTACCACAGCGGCAGATGTTTCATCGCAAGAAGTCTCAATGCCTAATACTTTCAAAATACGCCTAAAGCACAATTAAATGGGGTTTTTTCCGTCTCAATGACAGATTTTTCCCCTTTTATATTCCGATCTTTATGAAAGTCAAACGTAGGGTCTTGCGCTTGGGTATGGCAGGTTAAACACGCACTTTGAGAAACTTTTTTAGAAAAAAGTCCTGATTTTGAAAAGTGGGGAACAGGTTTTTGGGCCAGGTCTTTGAGCCCTCTTGCGCCATGGCAATTTTCACATTGAACGCCCATAAAATCTTTTTTCCACTTAGATTTTTCCATAGCTTCGATATATCGTTTTCTAAGCCATGCATCAAAAGCCGGAAGCTCTCTCAATTCTACCATTAATCCCTTGATATTCTTTTTTTGAATAGCGTCTTTTATTTTTGGATTTTTTTCCATTTCAGCTTTGACATCTTTTGGAATTTCGGTTGTTTGAACCAATTTCTCTAAAAAGGTTTCAAGCGCCTCTTGTGTCCCATCTTTCTTTAAAAATGGATTTGAAACCTGTGTAAACCCACCGGGCTCTTGAAGCCCTACAGAATGACATTTTACACATTCTGGATTCTTATGTTGGTTTCGAATGTAAAGCGGGATCATGGCTGTTGCATGCTTAGAGACTTTCCACACATCGTATTGTGTTTGATGACACTGCACACAGGTTTGATAGGTTCCATATTCAAGCGTATGGTTTTGATTTGTTTGAACCGCCTTTGTAACCGTTGATTCTTTTTCTTGTTTTTCGTGCACACCTTTAAGTTTCTCTTTAAAGGCCTGAACCCGGGAAAATGTTTTTGCCTCGCCCTTGTTAAATTGCTCTTCGTCTAAGGCAACCACTTTATGATGATAAAAACTCCCTTGTTTTTGAATCAAATCCACATCTTCTAAAAGTTTAAACTTTTCTGTTAAAAGCGCTTGCTCTTGTGCATCCAAATTATCTTTAAAGCTTTGATCTGTGCCATACATGCTGCCTTTTTTCATTTCGCGAACTTCTTTTAGTCTTTCATCGATTTGAGAAACTTTCAGCTGTCCCAATTCCACACTTTGGCGCGTGTGAAACTGGTGCACGCCTTTTTGCAAAGAAACGGTTAAAACGCCCATGTATTTCCCTTGATCTCCCACCTGAAAAACCAGGGTGTTGCCCACTTTTGTCGGTTTGGGAAGGGTTTGGCCATCGTGCCCCCCTAAAATAAAATCAATGTTTTCAACTTTTTGGGCAAGCTGAACATCCAGATCATATCCTAAATGCGTCATGGCGATGATGAAATCCGTTTGGGGTTTGAGCGTTTTTACAATATCTGTCGCAGCCATCAGGGGATCTTTGGCTTCCAACTCAGATGGGAAATTTAAATCTGAACGGATGACAGAAAAAATGCCCACTTTAAAATCATGAATTTTGTGAATGGTAAAAGGTTTAAACGCAAGTTGGTTTGTTTTTTTCACATATAAGTTTCCATTTAAAAATGGAAACTTTGCTTTGTCTTCTAATTTTCTTAAAAAATCGACGCCCAATGCAAAATCTGTTTCTCCAATAGCAATCGCGTTTGTTTCAAGTTCATTGTATTCATTCGTTAAAAAAAGAGCGTTTTGGGTCCAGGCTTCTTTTAAAAATTCAGGCGCCGGGGTCGATTTAAAAAACACATCTCCCGTTTCCAAAACAAGAATAGGGGTTTTTGTGGATCGAACATCTTGAATCAGCGCTTTTCGCCTGGCAAGACCGCCAAGTGGACGAAGTTTTCAGCCACAGGGTTCAATTTCACCCATGACATTTGAGGTATACACAATGCTGAGATCATTTTTGGATGTGGTGGGCGGAGATACTTTTTTTTGGCAGCTGATCAGCAGGAAAAAACACAGAAAAACATATATACCATTGCGTAGCATTTTTATTTACATTTTTTCCAACTCAGCCTTTGCCTTCGCAGCAAACGGTGAAGTGGGATGCGCGTTAACCAATTCCGAAAAAAATAATTTGGCATCTGCAACTTTACCTAGTTTTTTAAAGGACAACCCCTGGTTAAACAAGCTTTGTGCCACATATTGTCCACTGGGATATTTTTCTTTGTATTCTTCGTACTTTAAAATCGCATTTTGATAATCAGCCTTTTCGAAAAACGCATCAGCTAAAAAAAAACGGGAGTTATGAACATTTCGCCCCGCAGGAAAATTTTTAATATAGCGGCTAAAATAGGTAATGGCACTGGTATATTCTTTGTTTCGATATCGCTTCATGCCATTGACATAATCGTACTTTACATCGGTTTGGGCCGAGGCAACTTCTTGGGCTTTCTTTTTAGAGGCTTGAAGCTCCCCCATCTTTGAAATGATTGCTTCAACATCTTTTTGAAGTTGATCCAGTTTTTTAGATATTTCTTCATTTTTAAGATCCATATCTTTAAATTTGGTATCATAATCTGTTGCAAATCGATCAAAACGATCTTTTAACCCCTGAATCGCTTCTTCATTTTTCTTAGAAAAATGTTGAAACTCTTCCACTCTACCTTTTACCAATTGAAATTCAGCTTTCAGGTCTTCCACCATGACTTCTGTATCTGCGCGTTGTTTTTTAAGTTCAACGACATCGCTTGCAACCGCTTTGTATTTTTCAACTTCATCTTGTAAGTGCTTTAAGGCTTCAACGCGTTTGGTTCTCGGACTGGATGCACATCCTATAAATCCCATGAGCACCACAACCATCAAAAATAGATTGATATATTTTGTCATATACGCTCCTACCCTCCAGACTGTTCTTGTTTTAAAATGGCCCCTTCTTCTGCTTTTTCAGAATATATTTTTGATTGTACAGCAAATTCCTGGGCCATGCCATATTCATGATTCTTAAAAGATTGTCTTGCGGCTTTAAAATAATAGTCTGCTTTTTGATACAACGCGGGTTCATGGGTGTCTGCATTGGCTTCTTTCGCCGCTTCTAGCGCGACTTTTGCCATGACCATGTCCTCTCTGGGAATCGTATAGGCGCACGCCAAAAGGCCGATACATACCCCAAAACCCAATAACGTTTTTTTCAACATTATAAGTCAGTAATCACAAACTCGGCTCTACGATTTTTTGCCCACGCTTCTTCAGTTTCATGGGACTCAAACGGACGATCTTCGCCGTAGCTAAGGGTTGAGAGTCGTCCTCCTTGAACCCCAAGATTTACAAGATATCGTTTCACAGAGTCTGCTCTTTTTTGTCCTAAAGCTAAATTATATTGTTGCGTCCCGCGGCTATCACAATGTCCTTCAATTTGAACTTGAACCTTTTGGTTTTCTTTGAGCCAATCTGCATTTATTTTTAAAAGCGCTCTGGCATCTTCTGTTAAATTAGAATCATCAAACTCAAATAAAACAACTCTTAAGCCCCCTGCATAGCCAACATCGATCACCCCAGCTCGGTTATTCATCCCCGCAGTTTTATCACTCATGGGATAGTCTTTTTCTTCTAAAGCTTTCCCCTTTTTCGGTTCTTCTGTTTTAATTTGTTTCTTAGCACACCCTTCAAAAACAAAGGTCGTTCCCAAAAGACCCAAAATCATTGTAATCATAAGTAATTTTTTCATAACACAGCCCCCTTTTTTCATCATTTTCATCATTATGAAATGGGGAAAAAAAGTCAAGCTAAACGGTATGCCAGGATCGTGGGATATGCAGTCTTTGATAGGTTTGAATCGCAAAGCGGTCAGTCATGCCAGAAATAAAGTCCAGGGCATGGCGTTCGATGGATTCTGTAAATTCAGAAAGTGTCATTTCACTGAGCAAGTGGTCTGGATTTTTTGTATAAAACTCATACAGTTTTTCAATAATTTGTTTGGCTTTTTTCAACTCTCCTTGAACCAGCTCTGTTTCATACACGTTCTCAAACATAAAGGTGCGAAGCGCAATTAAGGCTTCCAGCTTTTCTGGGCTCATCCAAATTTTTTGCATGTCCTGAGCCTGAGTTTCTAAAATAACATCTAAAATCATGGTTTCAATTCTTTGCGCATGGGTTTTTCCAAATATGTTTAAAATGGGTTTTGGAATATCAGAAAGCGCCAATACACCGGCACGAATTGCATCATCTAAGTCATGATTCACATAGGCCAAAATGTCAGAAATGCGAACAATTTGTCCTTCGAGCGTCGAAGCGGTCAAACGTGGATCTGTTGATAGAATCGGCCCCTTGCCTTTGGAATGTTTTTCAATGGCTTCTACCACTTGGCGCGTTAAATTCAGGCCTTTGCCCCCCTTACCATCGTCTTCTAATTTTTCAACAATACGCACACTTTGCTGAGCATGATGAAACCCTTCAAGATGAATTCGATTTAAAACTTCTTCTCCAGCATGCCCAAAGGGGGTATGGCCTAAATCATGCCCAATGGAAGCAGCTTCCACCAAGTCTTCATTGAGCTGCAAGCTTCTGGCAATGGTTCTAGCAATCTGCATGACTTCCAGTGTATGCGTCAGACGGGTCCTGTAATGATCGCCCACGGGGGATAAAAAAACCTGTGTTTTATGTTTGAGGCATACACTGGAAGTCATGCAGATTGCTAGAACCATTGCCAGAAGCTTGCAGCTCA
>MGRI01000013.1:7177-10744 GCA_001798105.1 Deltaproteobacteria bacterium RIFCSPHIGHO2_02_FULL_40_11 | reverse complement strand
TTTTTATGAAGTTAAAAAAGGGCTCTCGTATGAGAGCCCTTTTTTTTTGCCACAGGGACGGATGAGGGACGGATGTACATCCGTCCCTCATCCGTCCCTGTGTGACAAAAATTGTCACTTTTGACAGTATTTGAGGGCGCAAAAATAGCCCCTAAATATGCCTAACCCATTGAAATGACGCATAAAAATTAATTTTCAGATTCTGGCATATCGCTTGCAGTTTAGAAGGGTGTCATCCTGAGCGCGAAGCGCGAAGGATCTTGTGAATGGAGGTTTTATGAAACATATCATGCAAATTTCTCTTTTTTTAGGCGCTTTATTTATAATGAGCTGTGGGTTTGACAGTCGCCCCCTTGAGCGAAACCTACCCACGTACGAACTTTCTGGAAAATTTACGGGGATCGGGGATCTCTATACCACGGCAGATGAAAACCAGATTTCAGAATTAAAACCTCTGGTTGAAAAGAAAAGAGCGTTGGATGTTTCCTTAGAGGCGGCTCTTCCATTACAAGTTCTGACTTCTACAGCCGACATTGCAGAAAAAAATCTTAAAAATCAAAAACAATTGAAAGAACTTAAAGCAGAATTAAAGGTGGATGTTATTATGATGGATTCCCTTTCATTTGAAATTGAAAAAAATGCTGAAACCGGAGCTTTGGAGCTTAAAGAACTAAAGATTACAACTCACGATAAAGATGAAATCATTCAGTCCGAAGATGATGCTGAGACAGAAGAAGACGAATCCAAGAATGACCCTGAAACCCGCACTTATTTTGGGGATATTTTGGGTGTAAAACTCAATTCCAAAGTATCGCACGATCCTATAACAGGTGCGTTTTCGTTTTCCATCATTGTTACACAAGACAAAAAATCGTTTGAATATACATTTTATGGAATGCAAAAAGAAAGCCTGGATGACACAAAAGAAATCAAAACAGTGACGCTTGAAGGGATGATTAAAGTTACAGCTTCCTCAGAAAAAAAGGTGGAAGAGGTAGATCAGAAACCTTTACAAGTGGGATTCTTTAAAGTGACTCAACCATAAAGTTTTTTGTCCAACTCTCTAGGACATTTGTGCTATAGTAAATATATCGTGAAGAAAATATTTGTTCTCGACACAAACGTTATCTTATTTGACTCCCAAGCCATTTTTAAATTTAAGGACAATGATGTTGTCATTTGTTTTACCGTGCTTGAAGAAATCGACAAGTTTAAGCGCGATATGACAGAAAATGGACGCAATGCCCGCCATTTTTCTCGCATTTTAGATGATTTTCGAAAAAAAGGAGATCTTGCAAAAGGGGTTTTGATTTCGAAAGAAGGTGGCAAGCTTTGGATTGATATTGCAGATATGGAAAGGGAAAAGCTCTCGGGGGATAAAAAGAGCTCTTTAACGAACGATCATATTATTTTAATGTCGGCGCTTCGGCTTTCAAAGGATAAGAAAAACAAAGTCTTTTTTCTGACCAAAGACACAAATTTACGGATCAGAGCAGATGTTTTGGGCGTGAATTCCAAAGATTATGAGCCCGAACATGTGAATATTGAAGAACTTTATTCTGGTGTTCAAGAAATGCCTGTGTCTAAAAAAGAAATTGATGATTTCTTTGTAAATCGTCGTATGCCGCTTCCATCCAAGCAAAAGATTTATCCCAATGGATGTATTCTTTTAAAGGACGAAGTAGATAAAAACCATACAGCCATTGCCCGGTACGATCATGGTCAAGATGTTTTGGTGCCCTTGCAAAAAAGGCAAGAAGGCATTTGGGGCATTTTCCCCAGAAATATGGAGCAAAGTTTTGCATTGGATTTACTGTTGAATGACAAAATTCAATTGGTTTCGTTGGTGGGTAAAGCTGGAACGGGAAAAACACTTTTAGCACTGGCCGCAGGCTTGATGAAGACTTTAGATGAGGGCGTTTATCAAAAACTTTTGGTGGCTCGCCCGATTTATCCCATGGGAAAAGACCTGGGGTATTTACCAGGAGACATTGAAGAAAAATTAAATCCTTGGATGCAGCCTATTTTTGATAACCTGGAATATCTTTTAGGAACGTCTGGGTATGCGGCGTCAACCGCCACCAAAGAGCCTCACCCCAGAACACCTAGAAAAGCGGGGTATACAGAACTGATTCATCAGGGCATGCTGAGCATCGAGCCCCTGACTTATATTCGAGGGCGGTCGATTCCAAATCAATATATGATTGTCGATGAAGCGCAAAATCTAACCCCCCATGAAATTAAAACCATTATTACGCGGGTGGGACAAAATACAAAAATTATTTTAACGGGAGATTGTTATCAAATTGATAATCCCTATATCGATTCATCCAGCAATGGGCTAACGTATGTTGTGGAACGTTTTAAGAATGAGATGATTGCCGGACATGTAACGTTGAATAAAGGCGAGCGTTCCAAGCTTGCAGAATTGGCCGCCAACTTACTTTAACTAAAAGCCTGTGGGCCACGTTTTTTGTGGTCTTCTGCCAGGGCTGAAAGTTCTCGCGTGAGCGCGCGTTGTGAAATCACATCCATTAAATCCTCTCCCCAAAGTGCAATGGAAAGAGAAAAAGGGTCTTTTTTAACGGCTTCGTAGTATTGAATCAGATGATCTAAAAGCTCTGCCTTGGAAAGCTGATAAAGTTTATGTTTTGAAAGCGACATTGATTTTTTTTGTTTATAATCGGAAATACAAATAACTTCGGCTGCCATGTGTGGGTATCCTTTATTTTTCTGGGGGGAAAGACAGACTTTAGATTAAGCAACTTACGTGCCAGAAGATAAAGTGTTTGAGTAACTTCATAAGCTATTGAGATCATTTAATAAATTTAGATTGCTGTCTGGTAAGATTTGTTCAAAAAATGTTCAACTTTATGACCGTGTAGACTTGTTTGACAGCATATCGTAACAAGGGTGATCTATCCCCTTCAGGAATGCTTATAGATAAACTCCAGGTGGGGGGATCGTTTTACGGAAGTAAAGCGCAGTCGGCGCCGTGTCGCAAGACACGCCGCCGACGAGCCATGAAGTAAAATGATCCCCCCACCTGGAGTTTGCCTGTGATTTTTGTTGAAATAAATCAAGGGGTTGTGCTACCCTTAGGCTTATCAGCGTCTGTGTTGTGTATGACATAAAAGGGGGAATGCAGTTTTAAAGATGTGGAGGGGCCGTGATTGCCCAAATCAGTACCAATGTGCTGAAGTACCAACAGGACCCAAAGGGGGCCAGGGAAGTTGTTGTCAGTGCTGCGTTCAACGATTTTGATGAATTTCTCATATCCTATACAAACGATGTTCCAGGGGGCGGACTTTTTGTTCAAACAAAAGATGCGCTACCTTTGGGGACAAAAGTAAGACTTTATTTTACTTTAAAATCATCACGTGTGCCTATTTTAGAGGGATACGGAGAAGTTATTTCGGTTGAACGGGAAGATCAAGAAAGTGTCGGTGGGATGGTTGTGAAATTTTTTGATCTGAGCGAAAAAAGCAAAGCTTTAATTTCTCGTTTGGTCAGTAATTTTCTTTAAGCCGGAGCGCGTAAGACGCCAATTTGGCTTGAAAAAGAAGG
>MGRI01000013.1:6763-7143 GCA_001798105.1 Deltaproteobacteria bacterium RIFCSPHIGHO2_02_FULL_40_11 | reverse complement strand
AAGTTAGTTGTCGTATTGCCAATTCCATTCTCGCATACACGAAAGATCAAAAAAAGAATACCGATCATCTGCTTCGAGATCTCGATGCGTCCTTAGAACATCTTCAAGATGCCAATAGTTGGATGTCGATGGAGCTGTGTGATGTGCTTTTTGAGCGTGTGGCATCGCTTTTTTATGATGACCAAATCATTTATAAGATTGGCCGGCAATCTTGCAAGCTCGGTGGCTGGGGCGTATTGGATTCTGTTTTTCGAATGATTGGGGACCCAAAACTCATCTTTCATCAATCCAGAAAGTTTATATCGTATTTTTATAAAGGGATTGATTTAAGAGTCGTTGAAAAAAGTGACTTTCATGTGCTCATTGAATTTCATGCAGAT
>MGRI01000013.1:0-6707 GCA_001798105.1 Deltaproteobacteria bacterium RIFCSPHIGHO2_02_FULL_40_11 | reverse complement strand
GTATTGGCAGTTGGGGCATGCCTTTTCTCAAAAAATTTCAACATTTCAGTATGAGTTTCGATGGGAAAACAAACAAGAATTTTTTGGCCGAAAAGATGCACAGGTTTCTCTCAGCCCGCAACTGATTCAAGACACCCTCATTCAACTTGAAAAAACAATCTCTTTAATTGAAAAGAAGAATCGCCAATTGGAAGAAAAAAATGAGGAGCTCATCAAATCCAATACAAAATTAAAAGAAACAGTAAAAGAAAAAATACAATCTGAGAAAATGGCGTCTATTGGACATCTTGCAACCGGCGTGGCGCATGAAATGAATAACCCGCTTGGGTTTGTGATGAGTAATATCGGTAGAGCCCAGGAATATGCCTTAAAATTGAAAGAGATGATTTTTTCTTATGAAAAGGGTTTTCAATCCTTGGTTGAACAAGGCCATACGCCTGCCCTCACTGCACATGATGCAGTTCAAAAATTTTTTAAAGAAAAAGAAATGGATTATGTCTTAGAAGATTTCCCAAAACTTTTAGAAGAATCGCAAGAAGGGCTGAATCGGGTACATCAAACCTTAAAAGACCTCCACAACTTTGCACGCGTGGCTCCGGAACAGATGGAACTTTCTAATCTTCATGAGGGAATCGATTCTACGTTACGGCTTCTTCGCCATGAACTTAAAAATAAAGTAACCGTTACAAAAGAATATGGCCAAATTCCAAAAATTAGATGCAATCTTTCAAAGTTAAACCAAGTTTTTTTAAATTTATTTATGAATGCGGTGCAGGCCATCCAAGATCAAGGAGAGCTTAAAATCCGGACAGAACATGAGAAAAACTTTGTGAGGGTTTATATTTCAGATACGGGTTGTGGCATAGATCCCAAGCAACAGTACAAAATTTTTGAACCTTTTTATTCCACCAAAACACAGGGACAAAACATGGGATTGGGATTATCGACCGCGGTGAGCATTGTGAAACAACATGGCGGAAATATCCAAGTCGAAAGTCAGCCGGGCTTAGGCACCTGTTTTACGTTGACGCTCCCCATGGCGGGGATCCCAGATTTATAAGGAGGCTTTAAGATGGCAACAATCAAAACTGTTTTTGCCAGAGAGGTTTTAGATTCTAGAGGAAATCCTACCGTGGAAGTCGATGTAACGCTTTCCGGTGGTTCCCTGGGACGCGCCATTGTGCCTTCGGGCGCCTCTACGGGGGAAAGAGAAGCGCTCGAGCTTCGGGATCAAGATCCAAGGCGATTTTTAGGAAAAGGCGTTTTAAAAGCAGTCCAAAATGTAAATAAAATTTTGTCTCCAGAAATTCAGGGGCGAACATTTAAAACGCAAAAGGACTTGGATCAAATGCTACTCAATTTGGATGGAACCCCAAACAAAGAAAAATTGGGGGCCAATGCGATTTTAGCCGTTTCCATGGCTTTTGCCAAAGCCCAAGCTGTAAGCCAAAAAAAACAGCTTTTTGAAACTTTACAAGAACACGCGACCTATGCCATGCCGGTTCCGTTGATGAATATTTTAAATGGGGGGGCACATGCCAATAATAATTTAGATATTCAAGAATTTATGATTCTGCCAGTTTGTGGGGGGAAGTTTTCAAAAGCGTTGCAAACAGGGGTTGAAATTTTTCATACATTAAAGAAACTTTTAAGTTCAAACGGGGTGTCAATTGCAGTCGGTGATGAAGGCGGATTTGCGCCCAATTTGTCTTCCAATGAAGCAGCACTAGATCTTATTTTGCAAGCCATTGAAAAGGCAGGTTTTACACCCGGGAAAGATGTTTATTTGGCGTTGGATTGTGCCGCAAGCGAGTTTTATAAAGAGAAATCATATGTCTTTCAAAAAGATAAAAAAACAACAGAAGAAATGATTCAATTTTATGAACGTTTAATTTCAAAATACCCCATTCTTTCTATTGAGGACCCCCTGGATCAAAACGATTGGGAAGGTTGGCAAAAGCTAACACACGTAGTGGGGCAAAAAGTTCAAATTGTAGGCGACGATATTTTTGTAACCAACCCTAAAATCTTAAAAGACGGCATTTCAAAAAAAGTAGCCAATGCCATTTTAATTAAGCTTAATCAAATTGGAACGGTGACAGAAACGCTTCAAACGATTGAACTGGCGAAAGCTTCTTCCTACGGCACCGTTATTTCACACCGATCGGGGGAAACAGAAGATACAACGATTGCAGATTTGGCGGTGGGGACCTGTGCGGGGCAAATTAAAACAGGATCTGCCAGCCGAACCGATCGCATGTGTAAGTATAACCAACTTTTAAGAATTGAAGAATTTTTGGGCTCAAAAGCTACCTTTGAGCCTTCCAGATTTTTGAAAGCATAATTTATAAGTAATTTCAATAGGTTAGGTGATCCAAAATAGGGGGTTGACGAATGCCCCTTTTTTTGGCATAACTCTTACTCATCTCTACGGCACCCTCAGTAAATTGCTGTAGATGAACAAGGAGGAAAATCAATGAAGAAACTTTTTATTTTAATTTCAGTGGTGAGCTTATTTGGAAGTGGTGTTTTGTTTGCAGAACATCCAGCTTCTGAATCATCTCAAACGTCACAAGTGGAAGCCGAAGTGGTTAAAAGCCCATGGTCTGCAAGTGTAATGGTGGAGCTTGGACGTGACATTGTTGGAAAAGCTGCATCTGCAACTTCCAATACAACTTATTTTAATGTGGGGCGAAGTTTATGGGGAGATGTGGGATTAAAAGCAACCGTTCCCGTTGACAATGCATTTTCACCCAATGAAGAAAATTCCAATATCGATCGTTATTTTACATTAAAAGATCCTTATTTGACTTTATCCAAGAAGGAACTTTTAAATGTTTCCGATATTTCTGTAACAGGATATGTGAGATCTTATTTACCTGTGACAGAAAACAGCGCTCACAGAGGACGTAATAGAAATCCAAATATGGGAGCCTATCGTTCTTTGGTCAGTGCAAGTAAAGAACTCGGTGCATGGACACTTTCTGCCACAAACTTGGTTCAAAGATATACCTACCTATTAGCTGAAAATGTCAGCAAGACCACTGCTACTGTCAGAGCGATGAATCCCAGATGGGTTATTGTCAATGAAGTAGCTGTGGATTATAAAGTGAATAACACTTTAACATTAGGTACTTATGTTGATTTTTATAATTATTTTGTTCGAAGCGCTGACCAGGCTTCAACCAATGATAAAAATTCGTTGGAAGCAGTTTTAAAAGCAGATCTTTCTTTGGTTGATAAACTTTCAACCACATTGGAAGCTATTTTTAAAGCACCCAACCAAAACTTATCAAAGTGGAATGAATCAGCGGATGCACGTCTTAAAAATACATCTTTGCTCTTAACGCTGAATTATTCATTGCTTTAAAAAAAACGATCTTTTACAAAAAAAGGCCGCGTAATATCGCGGCCTTTTTTATTGCAGAAAAATAGGGGTTCCATTAGAGCTAAGGCATTATGATATCCAAAAAAATTGACCATATTGGCATTGCTGTTCATAACTTAAAAAAAGCATGTGAAACGTATAAAGCTTTGGGACTTAAAGTTTCAAAAATTGAAGCGGTTTCAGACATGAACGTAAACGTTGCTTTTTTGCCGGTGGGGGACACGCGCTTTGAGCTTTTAGAACCGCTTCACAAAGATTCAGTCATCTCTAAGTTTTTAGAAAAAAAGGGAGAGGGCGTGCATCATATTTGTTTAGAAGTGGAAGATATTGAAGCAGCTTCAAAAGAACTGATGCAATCCGGTTTTCAGGTTTTATATCCCAAAGCAAAAAAGGGAGCTGAAGGCGCTTGGGTGAACTTTTTACATCCCAAATCCACACACGGCATTTTGATTGAAATATGCTGCAAGCATATTTCACCTCGAGGCCACGAAGTGGCCGAGAAGGTCTCCTAGTTTACTATTGGGCTTGCCGAATAAACTTTAAAATAAGCTTTCGATCATGGTTTGACATTTGGTCAAACCGAACACCCGAACCCACACGATTTCCCTGTTTTGAAGTGGCTGTATAGACAACCCCCCCCTCGGCCTCAATCAGCCTGGATGATTTTGGCAGTGTAAATTTAAACATGGAGCGAACTTGAGGATTTGGACTATCAATCTTTTTTTCTAAAAATAACCCACCTTCAGAGATATCTGTGGCTTTATACAGGAAATAATAATCAGACCGTTCTTCTCGTACCCACATATTTACAGAAATTCGTGGGTATGCCCGTTTATCGGGGTGTTTCTTCTCAGACGCATTTTTCTTAGTCATTTCAACACCTTCCTTAGTTAATGGACCTACACAACACTTCGATCAAACTGTAACAAACTGCCCTAAACTTTGCAAGAATGAAAAGGATTCTCGCAAGTTTTTGTAAAAAATACATAAAGCGTTTTTTAAATATAATAACATCTGTTACACTACTAAGTAGCAAATGTTATGCCAGAACTTAAAAGGTGATGAAAAGAAAGGCATCCTGTTAAAAAAACAAATAAGTCTAATACCTTAGTCCTTTTTTTTCGGCTGAATTTTAATGAAAAAAGTGGGCAACCCATGTATATGAAATTTTCAACTTGTAATAATTTCAAGACTTGAACATGAACGCTTATCGACAAAATCCACAAATGACCTTTGGGGGAAGAATGACCCCGATGGTAAAAATTTTAATCATCATAAATTGCATCATTTTTGTGCTTCAAATGATTTTTGAAAAGGGGATTGGCTTTGATGTGAGTTTGTATTTTGGCCTGGTCCCGTATTTTGTAACCCATAAAGGATTTGTTTGGCAGTTTTTTTCCTACATGTTTTTGCATGGAAGTTTGATGCATATTCTTTTTAACATGCTTGTTTTGTGGATGTTGGGGGGAGAAATTGAAGAAAAAGTTTTTTGGTCAAAAGGATTTTTAAAATATTACTTAATCTGTGGCCTGGGGGCAGCTTTATGCAATGTGCTTTTTTCTTATACCTCAGTCATTCCCATTATTGGGGCATCCGGGGCTGTGTATGGCATTTTAGTTGCCTATGCGATTTTCTTTGGAAATCGCATGCTGATTCTTTTCCCCTTTCCTGTTTTGATTCGGGCAAAATATTTTGTTTTAGGAATTGGGCTCATTGAGATTTTTTCATCTGTCTTTTATACCTCAGATGGCATTGCCCATATTGCCCATTTGGGTGGGATGGCTGCGGGGTATATCTACATTATGTATAAAATTAAGGGGCCGCCGCTTATTTTATCTCGGATATTTCGCCGAAAAAAGAAACCTCAGTTTATTGTCATTGATGGCGGGAGTGCATAAAAAAAGGGAGCCCGAAAGCTCCCTTTTTATTTAAAACCTTTGAAATGAAAAACTACTTCACTTGTTTTTTGAAGTGTCTTCCAGGTCTAAATTTTGGTAATTTTCTTGCAGGAATGGTAATTTCTTTTCCTGTTTGAGGGTTGACGCCTCTTCTGGCTTTGCGTCTTCCAACGCAGAAAGTTCCAAAATCAACCAAACGAACATCTTGTCCTTTTTTAACGGTTTTAACGATATTGTCGAGAATGGCATTCAAGACATTTTCTGTGGCCGTTTTTGAAAGCTTTGCATCACGTGCAACACGTGATACGAGTTCAGCTTTATTCATGTTTATTTTCTCCTTTACTCGGTTATGTTTATGTTAAAGATGGTTAACAACAACTCCAACAATATTCGTGATGATAAGAGGTTGATATTTTAAAGTCAACAAAAATTGAAGTGTGACAAAGAAGTTCTGGAGCGGTGTTCATATAAAAAATTTGAAGGACGGCTGGGAATGTGTTAAAAAACTTTCTTACAAGGAGGACAAGATGGAAAATCAATATGACAAACGTGTGCTTGAGCGTAATATTCAAAATAAAAGTATTACCCTTGCAGAATATGAAGCGTACTTAAAAAAATTAAAAGATCTGAAAAGCGATTGTGAAGAAGTTGAGCTGAAGAACGAAGAATGAAAAAAATACCCCTCTTTTTTAGTGTCGCGTATGTAAGTTTTTCGCTGGTTTCCGTGGCGTGGGCGCTCCCTAAGTTTTCTCTGCAAGAAAAAAAGAGATGCTATGAGTGCCACTACAACCGTAATGGGGGTGGGCCGCTGAATCAAAAAGGAAAATATTTTAGCCGCAATGGGTCACTTAAAAATTATGCTGAAGATGTTCAAAAATATGCTCAAGCCAAACCTGTGATCCGTGTGGCTGAAAAAAAGCCCGTATTGCTACCCAAACCCAAAGTTAAAAAAGAAAAAGTAAAAGCGCCGCCGGAAGAAGAAAAACCTGTTGTGGTTTCAACGGTTGAGCAAACGTTTCCTGAAGAAACGCTTCTTTCTCAAACCTCTGTGAGTGGCGATTTGGTTTTAAGTTATCTCTATAGTGAAAAAAGAAATGACCCTCAAAATTTTTATCTCGTACGTGCAGAGCCTCTGATTACAACCCAGGTGACAGAAAACTTTTTAACGGTTTTTGGGTATAATTTTGCAGTTCCTGTTTTAACGGCTTATGGGCAGGTATCGCGTGATGCATTGTATGCCCAGCTGGGGTCTTTTCATCTGCCCTTTGGGATTGATTTTTTAGACTATAACAATACGGCTGCCACTTTAATTAAAGAACATTATGATTTGGCCCTCGATACAAGAGATGTTGGGGTGGAAGTGGGATATAAAAAAGATTTTTACGCGCGCATGTCTTTGACCAATGGGGCGCGCCAGCCCA
>MGRI01000012.1:7768-10994 GCA_001798105.1 Deltaproteobacteria bacterium RIFCSPHIGHO2_02_FULL_40_11 | reverse complement strand
TGCCGACCAAATTGTAGGTTTGCTGATTTCATACGCATTTCTACAATGCATACTCCATGCCAACTTTCAGTTAAGCCCCGAGGGGGCGATATGGTTTTACGGAAGTAAAGCTTCGCTGGGCGCCGTGCCGCAAGGCACGCCGCCGCGCGAGCCATGAAGTAAAACCATATCGCCCCCTCGGGGCTTAACTGCAATGTTCGCTGACACCGCGAAATGTTTTCCTGTGAATGTCTGTAATGCCATGTGTTTTCAGGGCTTCCAAATGATGGCTTGTGGGATAGCCTTTGTTTTCAGCCAACCCATACTGGGGATATTTTTCATGGAAGGTTTGCATCATCTTGTCTCGAAACACCTTGGCAACAATCGATGCTGCTGCAATGGATTCGCTCAGCCGATCCCCTTTGGGGATACACTTTTGCGGAAGGGCTGAAAACCGTTTCATAAGCCCATCCACCAAAAGGTAGTCTGGTTGAAGCGACAAAACTTCCACTGCTTTTTTCATCGCCAAGATCGAGGCTTCTAAAATATTCACTTCATCAATCACATCTGGTTGGATGGTCCCCAGCCCTACACTCAGCGCTTTTTGATAAATTTCTTTCGACAAAATTTCTCGTTTTTTGGGACTTAAAAGCTTTGAATCATTCAGGCCACAGATCCCATGATCCATGGGTAAGATCACAGCAGCTGCCACAACCGGGCCTGCCAAACAGCCTCGGCCGACTTCATCAATGCCTGCAATTTTACGATACCCTTGAGATACAGCGATTTTTTCGAAATGCAAACTGGGGGTTGTTTTCAAAAGACCGAAACCTTATAGGCTCAGAGGCTAATTTTTGCGTTTGGAATCTGCTGTTTCCAGAACCTTAGCTTCTTCTTTTTTTTCTTCGACCGTATCCGAAGAACTAATGACAGGCCCCGTTGCCACGGTTCCCATTTTTTCCACAACATTTTCACTTTGAGTCGTTGCACCTTCAAAGTCTTTCCACTGCTCAATACGTGCTGCACGACCCCGAAGTTTTCTGAGGTAATACAGACGACTTTGTCTGACTTTTCCTTCAGACAATTTTTCTACTTTTTCAACCGTAGGCGCATGTAAGGGGAAAACTCTTTCCACCCCGACCCCAAAAGAAATTTTTCGAACCGTAATCGTCGCATTGACACTTCCTTTTTGGTAGCGCATCAATACACCTTCGAAAAGCTGAATACGTTCTTTATCGCCTTCCTTAATTTTAGCATGGACGCGAACGGTGTCTCCCACTTTTAACGTAGGAATGGTTTTAAGCTGTCTCGCTTCAAATGTTCTTAAAATATCTTTTTTTGCTTGTTTGTTTTCTGACATGTTTTTCTTCTTTCTTAAGGTCTCGGTTTTTTTAGCAAATCCGGCCTTTTTTGTAAAGTGCATTTTAAAGCTGCTTCATTTCGCCAAGCTTCAATTTTTCCATGATGCCCTGATTTTAAAATTTCAGGAACCCCTTTTCCTTCAAATACATCGGGACGCGTATAGTAAGGATATTCCAGTTTTCCATCCGAAAAACTATCTTCATACGGCGCTTTTTCTTGCCCCACAACGCCTGGAATAAATCTTGAAACTGCATCCATCACTGCCATGGCAGCAATCTCCCCTCCTGATAAAACAAAATCTCCCAAAGAAAGCTCCTCATCAATATAATCCAAGAATCGCTCATCCACGCCTTCATACCTGCCACAAAATAAGATGAGCTGCTCAACTTTTGAGAGCTCTTGAGCCACGTCATAGCTCAAGGGTCTTCCCCGGGGTGAAAGTAAGATAGATCGGCTTTTTAAGCTTAAATCTTGAATCGCACGCAAGGATGCCACCAAAGGCTCAACCTTAAAAACCAGCCCCCCACCGCCACCATAGGGGATATCATCCACCGTTTGATGTTTGTCCGTGGTATAGGCTCTTAAATTATGGATTTTAATTTGAAGGAGGCCATTTTCACATGCTTTCCCAACGACCCCTTTTTCAAAAACACGTTCGAACATGTGGGGGAAAATTGTAACAACTTCAAATTTCATTCGTAAGGCCCCAGTTTTCAGAGATACTTCGTTCTCAGTCGTCGGGCTCCTCAACGTACCATTAAGTACGCCTCGTCGCCCTCCTCCTTGCGGCCTCGTCTCTCTGAAAACTGAGACCTTACGAAAATAAAGTAGTGTTTATTCTATAATTTCTAAAACAGAGCGTTTTTTCAGCTTGGTAGATGCCGCATTCAGAATCGTTCGCATGGCTTGCGCTGTGCGACCTTGTTTGCCAATCACTTTTCCCAAGTCTTCTTTGGCAACCTTCAGTTCGATCACAGTCGTTTGCTCCCCTACGACCTCTTCGACTTGAACTTCATCTGGGACATCAACCAATGCTTTTGCAATCATCTCGATCAGTTCTTTCATCTTCAACCTCCGCGTTGAGAAAAAAATACACTTTAAATAATCTTACGCCGTCTTTAAATGTTTATTCAATAAAATTTTAACCGTTTGTGAGGGTTTCGCGCCGTTACTCAACCAGTATTGAATACGATCCTGTTTTAAGTTCACCTGGTTTTCTTTCAAGAGTGGATTAAATGTTCCTACTGTTTCAATAAACTTTCCACTACATGCACGCTCTTTCTCAGCAACATTAATACGATAAAAGGGCCGTTTTTTAGCACCTCTACGTGTAAGCCGAATTGTAACCACAATCTCCTCCTTCTATTGGAAAATGTTTCGCAAAGGCAATTTATTACCAAATTTAGATATTTTTTTCATCATTTTTTTTGCTTGCGTAAACTGCTTCATGAAGCGATTTACATCTTGAACCTGTGTACCACTTCCACGTGCAATACGCAACCGTCTGGAACCATTCAAGATTTCAACATTACGTCGCTCTTTTTGGGTCATCGAATCGATGATGGCTTGCGATTTTTTAAGCTCTTTGTCCATGTTCGCCCCTGAGTCCATGGCTTGTGTTAATTTCCCAGCTCCAGGAATCATTTTTAAAATGTCTGAAACAGATCCCATTTTTTGAATTTGCTTCATTTGATCTCGAAAATCTTCCAATGTAAATTCATTTTTTCGAATCTTTTTTTCAAGTTTTTGGGCCGCAGCTTCATCAAAGACTTCTTGTGATTTTTCAATGAGCGTCATCATATCACCCATTTGTAAAATTCGATTGCACATGCGATCGGGGTAAAATGTTTCCAAAGCCTCCATTTTTTCCCCCATCCCAATAAAC
>MGRI01000012.1:0-7721 GCA_001798105.1 Deltaproteobacteria bacterium RIFCSPHIGHO2_02_FULL_40_11 | reverse complement strand
CCGAGCATCCCCATCCATTTTTGAAAGAATCAGTCCTGTAAGCTGTAAGGCTTCATGGAAAGCCCCTGCAATACGGACGGCTTCTTGTCCCGTCATGGCATCTGCAACCAATAACGTTTCATGGGTCTCAAGGTTAGATTTAATTTCTTTTAATTCCTGCATCAGGGATTCGTCGATATGGAGTCTACCGGCTGTATCTAAGATCACCGTATCTCTTCCTTGCGTCTGTGCAACAGACAGCGCTTTTTTACAAATTTCTACGGCATCTTGCATCTCACTTGAATCAAAACATTCCACACCCACGTGACGCGCAACGGTTTTCAATTGATCTTTGGCCGCAGGTCGATACACATCTGCTGGCACCAAAAAAGGATTTCTGTCATATTTTTCTTTTAAAAGTTTTGCGAGTTTTCCACAGGTTGTGGTTTTCCCACTGCCTTGCAAACCACACACCAAAATAACCAATGGCGGCGTTACACGAAAATTGAGGGTCGCTACATCTTTTCCCAAAAGATCAATCAACTTTGCATGTACAATTTTAATGTAGTGTTGGGCTGGGGTTAAACTTTCATGCACTTTTTGGCCGATGGCCTCTTTTTCAATTTCAGTGACGAAGTATTTGGCCACTTTAAAATTGACGTCGGCCTCTAAAAGCGTCATGCGAAGCTTTTGACTGACTTCAGAAATATTTTTTTCGCTGAGTTTTCCGTGCCCTTTTAGTTTTTTAAAAAAGGATTCGAATTTATCGGATAAAGTTTCAAACATGAAGGGCGAAGAATCTTTCAGTCTTGGCGTTTTTTAGAATTCGGCTTTGGTGTACTGATAAAAAATCCAACGGGTTTATTGAATCCATCTCGAAAAACAACAGAAACGGTGGTATCTGGATCTTCAGGCATTTCCGTAATTGCAATTTCTGCTGTCATGGAATCGTTATTTAAAACACGAAGAACTTTGGTGCGTGTGACAATTTTACCCACGCCATTGACAACTTCTTCATGAACTTCAAATTTGTGATACGGAAAATCTGTTGTAAATTGAAAACGCTCGTCATCTGTCTTCATCACAGCCTGACCTATTCCTGTAGATGGATTATACGTCCAAGAAATCCCTGCTTTTAAATTTAAATTTTGTACCCCAACCGCTTGCTGTGGGGCATAGGTTCCAGTCTTGTAGCCTGTTAAACGCCCCCCATCCACGACATCGCAGCCCAATAACCCAAAAATGGCGAGTGCTAAAAAGTATTTTCTTGTCATAGAAAGGCCCCCTTTTTTTATCACAAACGATGACATGCAAATCGAATGCCACAAAAAACAGAAAAAAACAAAGTAATTTCAATGAGTTAAAAAATACATGTTTCAAAAAAATGGATATCTTTTAGACAAACTGTAAAACTTATTCACAGTAATTCATCGAAGCACCTTTAAACCACCCTATAATTTCATCTTTGTACCAAAGACAAACTTCCATATCGCGTCGTAAAAAATGCCATGTTTTTCCATTTTCAAAAATCTCTACCGGGTGCTCCCAGACATGCATAAAGGCGGTATAGTTTGAATCTTCCGTGGCAAAAAACTTTCCACGATAATGAACGCTCTCTCCATCTGTTTCCATTGCAATGTCTTTCAAGGGTAAAGAAAAATGAAGTTTGTACTTTGGTGTTTTAAAATCTTTGGGATCATAGATTTCTAACTTTGAAAAAAGATCTTTTAAATTCCAAGAAAATACAGCCGGTGAAAAATTTTGGGGTGGGGTTTGATAATACACTTGGGCAAGCATAAACAATTCTTTGGGAGGTTGCACACTTCCTTCAAAATACACACCATTTATTTTTTGCTCATCGAATGGGCAAGCGCAGAGATACACACACATCCCCATCAAACACAAAACACGAATGCCCGCTTTCAAATTCACACAAAGATATCTTCATAGCAAAAGTAGTGCCAAACAAAAAAGATGTGATTTCAATAGGTTAGAAAAATAGATCGTGAAAAAGCCATGAAGAATTTACAAAGTGTAAAGTGTTTTTTTACTTCTGAAAAATCTTTTTGAATCCATAGAGCGTGGTTTGGCGGTTGAGCTCTGCAATGGAAGTCGTAAGTGGGATTTCTTTGGGGCAGACTTCTACACAGTTTTGGGAATTGCCACAATCTTCAATGCCGCCACTTCCCATAATGGTTTCCAGGCGTTCTTCTTTTTGCATTTTGCCTGTGGGATGTAAATTAAAGAGCCTCACTTGAGAAAGTGCAGCGGCCCCCACAAATTCAGATCGGTCATTATATTGTGGACACGCTTCCACACAACAGCCACAGGTCATGCATTTGGAAAGCACGTAGCCAATTTGTTGCTCTTGGGCGGAGAGTTTTGGACCTTCGCCTAGATCATAGGTGCCATCAATCGGAATCCAAGCCTTTACCCGTTTTAAGGCATCAAACATGCGTTGGCGGTTTACTCTTAAGTCTCGAACCAGTGGAAACTTCGTCATGGGTTCTAGCGTAATGGGCTGAGATAAGTGGTCAATTAAAGCCGTGCAAGATTGTCTGACTTTGCCATTAATCACCATCGTACACGCCCCACACACTTCTTCCAAACAACTTGCGTCCCAGGCCACCTGTGTTGTTTTTTGGCCATTGGCGGTCACTGGATTTTTTGCAATATCCCATAAAGCGGTAATGACATTCATCCCCGCTCTGTAGGGGATATCAAATTCTTCCCAATGGGGCTGTGTTTCGGAATCTTTTTGTCTTTTAATTTTAAATCGTACTGTTTTTTGAATCTCAGTCATATTTTCTAGGTCGGGGTTTGATCCACCGTTGATCCACGTCTTCCCATTCAATCATGGGACGATCTGGATGATACTTCATTTTACTTGTTTTCAAAAAGTCTTTGTCATTTCGTTCTGGAAAATCGGGCTTATAATGTGCCCCTCGGCTTTCATTTCTGTTTAAAGCGCCAATCGTAATGGCACGTGCCAAGTGTAACATATTATAAAGCTCTCTCGCAAAAGGTAAAACGGGATTGGCCCCTCTGGAGGTATCTGAAAGTGAAATATGTTGATACCTTTCTAAAAGTTTTTGAAGCTCTGCATCTGTTTTTTCAAGATTTTTATTGTACCGAAGCACTGAAACATTGTCTGTCATCAAACGGCCCAGTTCTTCATGCAATTTAAATGGGTTTTCGCCATCTTCGGCTGAAAATAAATTTTCATGAATCGATTCTTGTTTTTTAACTTCTCGGTCAAAAATTTCGCTTCCTGGACTTTTGCCCTCTAACCCTTTGGCATAGTTTAAACTACTTGGACCAGCCACCCTGCCGCCAAAAATACACGATAAAAGGGAATTGGCTCCCAAGCGATTGCCCCCATGGTACGCATAATCCACCTCCCCCACAGCAAAAAGCCCGGGGATATTGGTCATATGATTTGTATCAATCCAAATGCCCCCCATGGAATAATGCACAGACGGAAAAATTTTCATGGGCACTTTTCGGGGATCATCTCCAACAAATTTTTCATAAATTTCTAAAATACCGCCTAGTTTTATATCCAATGTTTTGGAATCAATGTGGGAGAGATCCAAATAAACAACATCTTTGCCATCTACCCCTAAGCCCAATTCTTTCACCACTTTAAAAATAGCTCTGGAAGCGACATCTCTTGGAACAAGATTTCCGTATTTGGGATACCATTCTTCTAAAAAGTACCAGGGCTTTCCCTCTTTATAGGTCCAAACTCTGCCGCCTTCGCCTCGGGCCGATTCCGACATGAGCCGGTTTTTATCTTCACCTGGAATCGCCGTTGGGTGCACTTGAATAAATTCTGCATTGGCATAATAAGCCCCATTTTGATAGGCAATTGAAGCTGCAGATCCCGTACAGGCTGTAGAATTTGTGCTTCGACCAAAAACCAGACCACACCCACCGGTTGCTAAAACCACACTGTCTGCTGCAAAGGATTGAAGTTCCATAGAATATAAATTTAAAGCCACAATGCCTCTTACAGTTTTCGCTTCATCCATGACAAGAGACATGAGCTCCCACATTTCATATTTTGTGACTTTGCCTTCGGATTCAAACCTTCGAACTTGTTCATCTAAGGCATAGAGCATTTGTTGCCCTGTCGTTGCCCCTGCAAAAGCTGTTCTATGATACAGCGTTCCGCCAAACCGTCTTAAATCGATATTGCCTTCTGGGGTTCTATTAAACATCACGCCCATGCGATCTAAAAGATCAATAATTCCAGGAGCGGCTTCACACATTTTTCTCGGAAGTTCTTGATTGGCTAAAAAATCCCCCCCATAAATCGTGTCATCAAAATGTTTATCGGTAGAGTCGCCTTCGCCTTTTGTATTTTTTGCCGCATTAATGCCCCCCTGCGCACACACAGAATGAGACCTTTTCACGGGCACCACAGAAAATAAATCGACTTCGCCCCCATTCTCACAAATTTGAATGGTGGTCATGAGCCCTGCTAAGCCGCCCCCGATTACAATAATTTTTGGTTTCTTTGCCATATATTTTATCGAAACGCCCAAAGAGCATCTAATCCGATATAAACCAAAACAAGTCCCAATGCTAAAAACAGAAATCCAGAAAGTTTTTGGGCTCTGGGGCCCACCGTAATTCCCCAGTGCACACAAAATCCCCATAAGCCATTTGCAAAATGGAAAACCGTAAGTGTAATTCCCAAAACATAAAAATAAAATATAAGTGGATTGGAAAGCGAATTTGCCACCAAATCAAAATTAACCGGCGCACCCGTTAACTGTGTTTCAAAACGAAATTCCCAAACATGGTAAGCAATAAATACAAAAACAATCATGCCGCTCGCCCGTTGCAACGTGTACATCCAGTTTCTACCATAAGGATAGCGCGCAGAATTATCGGACCACGCCCACAAAAACACAAACCCTAAAAGCGCGTGAAAAAGAATGGGAATAAAAATAAACCCATATTCCAGGGCATATAAATAAGGGAGGCTTTGAAACCATTCAATTTTTTGGTTGTAAACTTCTGGACCAAACTTCGCAAAAGAATTTGTAATGAGGTGCTCAATCAAAAAAGCCCCCAGCGGCACCACGCCTGAAAGAGAATGCAATTTTCGAATAAAGAAATTATTTTCTTGAAGCCACTTTTTCACGGCTCTCATTTTGTAAACAAAACCTTAAAATTATGCAAGAGAATAGACGCTATTGAACAACAAAATTAAGAAGGCGCCCGGGCACGTAAATTTCTTTCACCAACGTTTTTCCTTCTAGGTGTTTTTGAATCCTGGCGTCGGCCTTGGCTTTGACTTTGATATCTTCTGGAGACGCTGTTTTATCGACCTCTAAATTGGCTCTCAACTTCCCATTCACCTGAACCACAATCGCCATGGTTTGGGTTTCTAAAAACTTAGGATCATACGTTGGCCAATGCGCCTTAAAAATAGAATCTTTATGCCCCAAATCATGCCACGCCTCTTCACATAAATGCGGGGCCAGGGGCGACAGTAGAACCAAAAATGTTTCCAGCGTCTTTTGATCGATGGCTTTCGTTTCATTTTTGGGATGGGAGACTTCATTCATAAACTCCATAAAAGCACTCACAATGACATTAAATTTAAATCCTTCCAGGCGTTCTGTTACTTTTTTGATAAGATCATGTAAGTGTCTTAAAATTTCTGGATCTGTATGTTGCGACGCTTTTTCTTTAGAAGCCTGAACCCAAGCCCACGCACGTTTTAAAAATTTATGAACCCCTTCAATCCCATTGTCACTCCATTCGGCATCGAGTTCTGGTGGCCCAATAAAAAGTTCAAAGAGACGCACGGTGTCTGTCCCATATTTTTGAACCAATTCATCGGGATTCACCACATTGAGTTTGGATTTTGACATTTTTTCAATTTTTCCCGTTTTTTCACTGCGACGGCACACCATCCCCTGGTTAAAAAGTCTTTGAAACGGTTCTTTAAAATCGATCAGCTTTAAGTCATACAAAAATTTTGAAAAAAAGCGCGCATATAATAGATGGAGCACAGCATGTTCTACGCCCCCCACATACATATCCACGGGCATCCAATGCTTGACCGATTTTAAATCAAAAGGGCCCTGATTATAATCGGGAGAGGGATAGCGCAAAAAATACCAAGAACTTCCCGCCCATTGGGGCATGGTATCTGTTTCTCGCTTGGCGGGGCTCCCACATTTGTAGCATTTTGTTTCCACCCACTCAGAAATTTTTGCCAGGGGTGATTCGCCCGTACCACTGGGTTCATAGGTTTTCACTTCTGGCAATTCTATGGGTAAATCTTCTTCCCGAAGCGGCATTTCCCCACACTTTTGGCAGTAAATAATCGGAATGGGCTCTCCCCAATAGCGCTGTCTGGAAAATACCCAGTCTCGAAGTTTGTAATGTGTTTTTTCTTTAGCAAGACCTTTTTTAGAAAGATCTTCGGTTATTTTCTTTTTGGCCACTTTGGAATCTAAGCCATTGTAGATGCCCGAGTTTATGAGAATACCTTCGCCTGTATAGGCTTCGCTTAGAGATCCTTCGTCGCCCCTTCGGGGCTCCTCAGGATGACACCCCAGGATGACAGGTTGAATGTCTAAACCATATTTCTTTGCGAATCGATGGTCTCTTTCATCATGCGCGGGGACACACATAATGGCCCCGGTGCCGTAATCCATGAGCACATAATCTGAAATCCAAACTGGCATTTTTGCGCCATTTACAGGATTGATTGCAAATACCCCAAGGCTTACACCACTCACTGGGAGCTCTGTACTCGTGCGATCCATTTCTTTTAATTTTGAAGCCTCTTCAATATATGCCTGAACTTCTTTTTTCTGATTCGGGTGGCAGACGTTTAAGACCAAAGGATGTTCGGGGGCTAAAACCATAAAGGTTGCGCCGCATAGCGTATCGGGACGTGTCGTAAAAACCGTAATGGAATGTTTTTGATTTTGAGCACCTTCAATTTCAAAAACCACTTCTGCGCCCTCAGATTTCCCAATCCAGTTGGCCTGCATCGCTTTTACTTTTTCGGGCCAGTTTAAATCTTTTAAATCTTCTAAAAGGCGATCTGCATAGTGCGTAATTTTTAACATCCATTGTTTTAAATTTCTTTTGGAGACTTCTGAATCGCATCGTTCGCATTTTCCGCCCACCACTTCTTCATTGGCAAGCCCCACTTTACAGCTGGGACACCAATTGATGGGCATTTCTTTTCGATACGCAAGCCCCTTTTCAACCATTTTTAAAAAAATCCACTGCGTCCACTTATAAAACTTAGGATCTGTGGTATTCACCTCACGATCCCAATTGTACATGGCCCCAATTTCTTTCAGTTGGCGTTTAATATTTTCGATATTCTTTTGGGTATTGTGTTTGGGATGTGTTTTTTTCTTAATGGCATCGTTTTCGGCGGGTAACCCAAAGGCATCCCATCCCATGGGATGTAAAACTTTATGCCCTAAAAGCGTTTGATAGCGACTCCATACATCGCTTAAAACATACCCCCGCCAATGCCCCACATGGAGGCCCGACCCCGAAGGATAGGGAAACATGTCCAGGCAATAGTATTTGGGCCTGGGATCTTTTTCCAAAACCGTATGCTGCCCTTCTTTTTCCCACGTATCTCGCCACTGGGGTTCAAATTTTAAAAAATCATAGGGTTTTGACATGTTTTTTAATGTAGCAGCTTTTTGTCTCAAAATAAAGTTGTCTTGAAATCATTCATACTCGAA
>MGRI01000011.1:11175-17888 GCA_001798105.1 Deltaproteobacteria bacterium RIFCSPHIGHO2_02_FULL_40_11 | reverse complement strand
AAACCATGAAGCGGCTGGGGGGCATTTCAGGCTGCGAATATCTTTTGGATTAAAGAGAAGTTTCTCGTTTCTTTACATTAAATCTATTTTATTTTAAATTTGACTGTTTATATGTCGCAAAATCACATTATTTTAACGGGTGTTCGGCAAAATAATTTAAAGAACCTGAATTTAAAAATCCCACATAATCAGCTCACCGTGATTACAGGCCCCAGCGGTTCTGGAAAGTCTTCTTTGGCCTTTGACACCATTTTTGCAGAAGGACAAAGGCTCTACATTGAATCGCTTTCCACCTATGCCCGACAGTTTTTAGAAAAAGTAGAACGCCCGGATGTGGACCAGATTCAAAACATTTCCCCCACCATTGCCATTGAACAAAAAAATTCTGTAAAAAATTCCAGATCCACCGTGGGAACATCTACCGAAATTTATGATTATTTAAGACTTTTATTTTCAAAAATTGGAAAAGTCTATTGCCCAAAGTGTGAAACCCCCATCAAAAAAGACAGCGTTTCAGATGTGGTGGATTTTGTGTTGTCTCATCTCAAAGACCAAAAAATTTATGTCATTGCTCCTTTTGCAATAGATCCCCAGCATAGCGAACAATCGATTCAAAATTTAATCAAACGGGGGTTTACGCGCGCTTTTAAAGATGGGGAAGTTTGTGAATTATCGGACTTCGCCACTCAGAATGACAAAGAAATTTGGGTTGTTCTGGATCGCCTCAAAGTTACACCGAAAATTCAAGCCCAGCTCACAGACTCGGTTGAAATTTCATATGCCGAAACGCATGGGCGCGTGATGATTGCCACAGCTTCGAATGGGGACAGATCCCCATTGAAATTTTCCAGTGCTTTTCGATGCTCGAAGTGCGATACACGCTTTCCCGAAATCACGCCCACATTTTTTTCATTTAACAATCCCTATGGCGCGTGTGAAAATTGTAAAGGCTTTGGAAATATTTTACGCATCGATGAAGACCTCGCCATTCCCAACCAAAACCTCACTTTAGAAGAAGGCCCGATCGATCCCTGGACCAAACCTTCCCGACGAAAATGGCAAAAAAAACTTTTAGAATTTGCTGAACATGAAAATATCCCCACCGATATTCCCTATAAAAACTTGCCTGAAACATTTCGAAAAAAAGTATTTGAAGGGACCAAAGGCTTTAAAGGCGTTTTGGGATTTTTTAAGAAGCTGGAAACAAAAAAATATAAAATGGCCATTCGCGTGCTTCTCAGTCGCTACAAAACAGGCTTTACCTGTAAAGTCTGCCATGGCCGGCGTCTAAGATCAGAATTGGAATTTGTTAAAATTTCAAACGCCTCTTTGCCCAGCCTTCTTTCCATGACCTTAGAGCAACTTGAACCATTTTTTAAAAAAATAAAACTTTCGTCCTTTGAAAAACAGGTTTCAAAAGAAATTTTACACCAACTTCGTTCCAGAATTGATTTTATGATGAAAGTCGGACTCGATTATTTAACGTTAGATCGCTTGGCCAAAACCCTTTCGGGGGGCGAAATGCAGCGCATCAATATTGCAAATCAATTGGGTGCCGCCCTCATGCAAACCACGTATGTCTTAGATGAACCGTCCATTGGTCTCCATGAAAAAGACAATTCCAGGCTGATTCATTTACTTAAAAATTTAAAAAAATTGGGGAATACGGTGATTGTGGTTGAGCATGATCCCAAAATGATTCAAACGGCAGATTGGATTTTAGAGCTTGGCCCCAAGGGGGGTGGCGAAGGAGGGCAACTGATCTATGAAGGTCCTTACCAAAAATTTTTAAAATCAGAAACCCTCACCGCAAATTACATCACCCAAAAACAAAAAATTGAAATCCCAAAACACAGGCGATCGTTTGAAAAGACTTTAAATCTTGTAGGTGTTACACATCATAATTTAAATAACGTAAACTTAGAACTGCCCCTTAATATTTTAACCTGCATTACAGGCGTTTCCGGATCGGGTAAAAGTTCGCTGATTCATGACACCCTCTACAATGCATTGGCGCGCATTTTTAGACTGAAAAGCACACGAATGGGGAAATTTAAAACCATTTCTGGATTTCAACATCTTAAAACCATTCGGCTGTTGGACCAAAACCCGATTGGAAAAAGTTCCCGATCAAATCCCATCACTTATATTAAAGCCTATGACGAAATTCGAAAGCTCTTTTCTCATGTCCCAGAGAGTCGTAGGCGAGGGTACAAGCCTGGAACATTTTCATTTAATATGTCAGGGGGAAGATGTGAAAATTGTGAAGGGACAGGGATTGAAAAAATTGAAATGCATTTTTTGTCGGACATTGAACTGACCTGTGAACACTGCAAAGGAAAAAAATTTAAAAAAGAAGTCTTAGAAATTCGCTACAAAGATAAAAACATTGATGACGTCTTAAAGATGACCGTTGATGAAGCCTGTGATTTTTTACTGGCGAATCCTTCCATCAAACAAAAACTACACGTGCTCAAAAATGTAGGCTTAGGCTATATGCGGTTGGGACAATCGGCCACCACGCTTTCTGGAGGCGAATCTCAACGTCTTAAAATCGCCAAGGAACTTTCCTATGATATGAAAGACTGTCTGTATATCTTAGATGAACCCACCACGGGACTGCATTTAGATGACATCCAAAAACTCTTACAGGTTTTAAACCGACTGATTGACCAGGGGAATACAGTCGTTGTCATTGAGCACAATTTAGATGTCATTAAAACAGCAGATTGGATCATTGATCTTGGCCCAGGGGGAGGACACCATGGGGGGAAAATCATTGCCCAAGGCACGCCCGAGCAAGTGGTTCGCAGTCGAAAGTCCTTTACAGGACAGTTTTTACGTAATTATATGTCTAAAAATTTACCACGCACTGTCTAAACTTTGTCTGTTTTAAAATTTGACAATGTCAACTTTTTAAGTACAATCGATAAGTGTAAGGGGTTGTATACTTGTTGGACGTATACGGATTAACATAGTAAAATCAATAAGTTACAAGTCGCTGAAAAGAAACTATACAACCAAAAAATGAGGGGGCTGTAAAAATGTTTAACTGGGAAGAATTTGAACACTTGCATGTTGTTCGAAAGCTCAAAGAAATTCTCTCACAATGGTGGAATGTCGAAGTTTTTTTCGCTGACGATCGCGGTTTTATTCGAAACATGGAAAAAGGAGAAGAGAAAGCCTTCTCAAATCCAGTGTGTAATTTGGTCGTCAACACGGCACTGGGGTATGAAAACTTTTCAGAGTTTTGTACAAACACCACGCAAAAAATTAGAAATTCTGGCGCAGATTCTTTGGTAGACATGTGGGGCATTGGACTGATGGCTTCTGTGTTTCCCATTTACCTCGCGGATGAATTTATGGGAACCGTAATTGCTGTGGGTTATTTTGAAGATAAAGATTTCGAAAAACAAAAAAAACATCTCCAAAAAAGCTTAAAAGAGATGGGGCTCCCCGCCCAAGATGTTGATGAAGCTGCAAATAGCATTAAATCTGTCAATAAAAGTGAAGAAAATTATTTTAATGAACTTGTGGGACTGATTGCAGAAGAAATTATAACCCTTCATAACGAAATTTCCATTCGAGAAGAACGCATTAGTGAACTTAATAAAGAACTGGGGATTCGTTACAAATATGATGCCATGATTGGTAAAAGTAAACCCATGCAAGAACTCTATACGCTTTTAGATAAAATTAAAGAATCTGAAAGTACAGTAATGGTTCAAGGAGAAAACGGAACGGGAAAAGAGCTCATTGCAAGGGCCATTCACTATAATAGCCCCAGAAAAGACCGCGTATTTGTTACCCAAAACTGCTCCGCTTTTAATGATAACCTTTTGGATTCCGAACTTTTCGGACACGTCAAAGGATCGTTTACAGGCGCCACACGAGACAAAAAGGGTCTTTTTGAAGTTGCCAATGGAGGCACCTTCTTCTTAGACGAAATTGGAGACATGTCTCAGGCCATGCAAGTTAAAATTTTACGTGTGCTTCAAGAAGGAACCTTTATCCCCGTCGGCGCAACAGAACACCGAAAAGTAGATGTTCGCGTCATTGCTGCAACCAATAAAGATTTAAAAGATATGGTCGAACGTGGAGAATTTCGAGAAGACCTGTATTACAGAATTAATGTCATTAATATTTATGTCCCAGCGCTGCGAGAACGCAAAGAAGATATCCCGCTTTTAATGGATCATTTTTTAGATAAAACAGCGAAAGAAAAAAATGCAAAGAAAAAAACTGTTGCAAAGCGTGCCATGGAAAAACTCTTAGATTATAACTGGCCTGGAAATGTCCGGGAGCTTGAAAATGAAATTGAAAGACTCAATGTACTTTCTGGATCTGAAAGTAAAGTTACGGCCGACATGCTTTCCATTCGTATTAAACAATTTGGTGAAAAAGGAAAAATTCAAGGCGTTCGTGTCCAAGGAAAACTCAAAGATTCTCTCGAAGAACTTGAAAGAGAGATGATCAAAGAAGGATTACGCAGATCCAATTGGAATAAATCCAAACTAGCCAAAGAGCTTGGCATCAGTCGCGCAGGCCTTATTATGAAAGTTGAAAAATATGGCTTGGATAAGCGAAAAATGACAAAGAAGTAGACGCCGGCTACTTGCTTTACGTTTTAATCTGCATTTTCTCAAATTTGCACTTCGATTCTTAAATCTGGGAATATAAAAATACTGTAATTTCAACAACTTATCCATTGTTTTCGAATTTCATTTTTTTGTCCCGCTTGGCATAAGTATTGCTTAAGTAGGCATCGAAATGGAGAGCTTACCGCATAAAATTGAAAAACTCACCCACCGCATGAATGGCTCTGTTCGAAATCAAAAAATTAAAACCTCGCTTTTAGAGTTGGTTCAAGAAGGCCAAAAACTTGAAGATGAATTGATGCTTCGCGAAAGGTACCTGGAAGTTTTAAAACAAGATTTACATGTAAAACAACAATTCGGTTTTATTTTTAGCAAAAACGAAACCATGCAACGCATGTTTCAATTGGCAGAAAAATATAAGGAAAGTGATCATCCCCTTTTGATTTTGGGAGAAAAAGGAAGCGGAAAAGAAGCGTTTGCCAGAGCCATACACTTAAAATCTACAAAACGAGGGCCTTTTATTGTTTTTGAACCCGGCATGAAGGGGACAGATCTCGAAGATAACCTGGAAGCTTCCCTTTATTTTCAAGATGTCACGCTCACCCAACCGCAAATTCAAACCGCTCTTTTAGAGGCCCTGCGATGCCCTTCTAAAGCCTATCGCGTCATTGTTTCTACAACACGATTTTCAAATCTTGAACCTGAAGTGCACGCCAAGTTGAAATCGATGGTTCTGGAAGTTTTACCCTTAAGATCTAGAAAAGAAGATATTTTGCACCTTGTGGATGTTTTTGTTCGAGAATTTTCAAAAAATGAAAAAAATATTCAAAATGTTTCACCTTCGGCCTTAAATAAGCTTTTAGAATATTCTTGGCCAAAAAATACATCGGAACTCAAATTAGAAATAAAACGTATGGTTATGGATTTTCCTCAGATAAAAATGTATTCCCTGCAACATTTATCTGAAAAAATTGTGGGGAGCTCGATTAAAGAACTATCCCATATTATTGAAACCTGTGACACGCTCACCGACGCCACCCAAAGTTTAGAACGAAAGATGGTTTTTGAAGCACTTATCAAACACAATTGGAATAAGTCAAAAGTATCTAGAGAGTTAGGTATTTCCAGGTCTGGGCTGATTCAAAAAGTGAATAAATACAAAATTCAACCGAGCTATCCATTTACATTTTCTGAAACAAATCGCCGAATCATCTGACGAAATTCGTCGGAAATTTCTACAAATTTAATCCCAAATCCGTTTACCCCTTCAGGGTCTTTCGACCACCCTTCTGTGGTCCAAATCACTTTGGCTTTGGCGCGAATTAACGCCGGAAACTTGGGTAAGGAAAAAAGTAAATCTAAATCTGTCCCCACTTTAAATGGAAGCTTACTTTCAGAAACTTTTAAAAATGCCCCGCTTTCTGATAAATTTTCGGATGTAAACGTTAAAAACTTATCTTTAATTTTTTCTGTTGGAATTTTAAAAATAATTTGCGCTTGAACACGGGTTCGAGGAGACAGACGGTCTTGCTTAATGGGTGACATTGCAGAAAAAATTATCACATCAATTCTTAATTGACAAGGCTCTTTGATTTGCTAGACTTCTTTCAATTGTGTCGGATCCATTTGAAATCCTTAAGGAATTAAATGAAGCTGCCCTGCTCGGGGGCGGCCCAGAACGCATTGAAAAACAGCATCAAGCCGGAAAACTTACCGCACGTGAAAGAATCGACTTTCTTTTAGACGAAGATAGCTTTGTAGAGGTCGATCGCTTTGTAAAACACCGCTGCCTGGATTTTGGGATGGACGAAAAACACTACCCTGGAGATGGTGTGATCAGCGGCTATGGCACCATTGAAGGAAGGCTTGTATACGTATTTTCCCAAGATTTTACTGTTTTTGGGGGGTCTTTAAGTGCCACGAATGCCAAAAAAATATGTAAAATTCAAGAAATGGCGCTTAAAAATGGTGCTCCGATCATTGCGCTTTGCGACTCTGGAGGGGCGCGCATTCAAGAAGGCGTAGAATCTTTAGGGGGGTATGCAGATATCTTTTTACGAAATACCATGGCTTCTGGCGTCATTCCCCAAATTACAGCCATCATGGGACCGTGTG
>MGRI01000011.1:0-11159 GCA_001798105.1 Deltaproteobacteria bacterium RIFCSPHIGHO2_02_FULL_40_11 | reverse complement strand
CATGGGACCGTGTGCCGGGGGCGCTGTGTATTCGCCTGCCATTACAGATTTTATTTTCATGGTGAAAAACACAAGCTACATGTTTGTCACAGGACCAGATGTCATTAAAGCCGTCACCCACGAAGAAGTCACAAAAGAACAATTGGGAGGCGCGCACACCCACAATGCAACCAGCGGAGTTGCCCATTTTGCCGCTGAAGACGAAAGACATTGCTTACAAATGATTCGAGAATTGGTAAGTTTTTTACCTTCTAATAATCTAGAAGATCCGCCACGAATCAAACCGAAAGATGATCCCAAAAGAGAAGATAAAAATCTGCAAAATATTATCCCCGATAATCCCAAAAAACCGTATGACGTAAAACAAATTATTCAAAGTATTATTGATAACGGCAAATTTTTTGAAATCCACCAAAATTATGCTACGAATATCGTCGTTGGCTTTGCCCGAATGAATGGAAAAACAGTGGGCATTGTTGCCAACCAACCCGATGTTTTGGCAGGATGTTTAAACATCGATGCCTCTGTAAAAAGTGCCCGATTTGTTCGTTTTTGTGATGCCTTTAATATTCCCCTGATTACGCTCGTAGATGTCCCTGGATTTTTACCGGGAACGGAACAAGAATATGGTGGCATTATTCGACATGGCGCCAAACTTTTATTTGCCTATGCAGAAGCAACGGTTCCGAAGATTACACTTATCACCCGAAAGGCCTATGGTGGGGCTTACGACGTCATGGCCTCGAAACATTTAAGAGCAGATATGAATTTTGCCTATCCTTCGGCAGAAATTGCGGTGATGGGACCCGAGGGCGCTGTGAATATTATTTTTAAAGGTGAAATTACAAAAGCCTTAGATCCCGAAAAAAGAAGACAAGAGCTCATTGAAGAATATCGTCAAAAATTTGCAAATCCGTATAAAGCAGCCGAAGTGGGCTTTATTGATGAAGTCATTTTTCCAAAAGACACGCGTTATAAACTGATTCAAGCACTTGATATGTTGAAAAATAAACGCGAAAGCATGCCTCCCAAAAAACACGGAAACATCCCTCTTTAAAATTCATGGCAAAATTGTTTACAAAAGTACTGGTCGCAAATCGAGGCGAAATCGCCATACGTATTATTCGCGCCTTACAAGAAATGGATATGAAAGCCGTTGCGGTGTATTCGGAAGCCGATCGTTCGAGCGCACACGTTTCTTTGGCAGATGAAGCTTATTTATTGGGCCCGGCCGTTGCTTCAGAAAGTTACCTCAACATTGAAAAAATAATTCAAATTGCCAAAAAGGCACAGGTGGATGCCATTCATCCAGGCTATGGATTTTTGTCTGAAAATGATGAATTTGCCTATGCCTGCGAAGAAGCAGGCATTGTGTTTATTGGCCCAAAAGCTGAAACCATGCGCCTCATGGGGGACAAAGTGGAATCTCGAAAAACCATGATCAAAGCAAAGGTTCCGGTTGTCCCTGGAAGTAAAGAGCCCATAACCTCTTTTTTGCATGCCAAAAAACTCGCAAAAGAAATTGGCTACCCCCTTTTGGTCAAAGCCTCTGCCGGAGGCGGCGGAAAAGGCATGCGTGTTGTTGAAACACCCCATGAACTTAAAAAAAGCATTGAAGCTGCAAGCCGAGAAGCCAAATCTGCCTTTGGAGATGAGCGCATTTATATCGAAAAGTATTTGGCAAACCCACATCACATTGAAATTCAAATTTTAGCCGATAGTCATGGAAATGTTGTTCATCTTTATGAGCGCGAATGTTCGATTCAAAGGCGTCATCAAAAAGTAATTGAAGAAAGCCCGTCTCCATTTATTACGCCCGCGCTTCGAAAAAAAATGTGCCAGATTGCGATGCGTGCCGCCAAATCTGTGAAGTATCTAAACGCAGGAACCTTTGAATTTTTAGTTGACCAAAAAATGAACTTTTATTTTTTGGAAATGAATACCAGACTTCAAGTAGAACACCCCGTTACAGAAATGGTTACGGGCGTCGATATTGTGAAAGAACAACTTCGAATTGCATCTGGGTTTCCCATTTCCTTTAAACAAAATGAAGTGAATCAATATGGACATGCTTTTGAATGTCGCATTTATGCAGAAGACCCCTTGAATCAATTTTTACCCTGCCCCGGGAAGATTATTTCTTATCGAATTCCACAAGGGCCGTTTGTACGCATTGATAGCTATTTACAACATGGCGCGAATATCCCTATGGAATACGACCCCTTGATTGGAAAACTCTGTGTGTGGGGCTTTGACCGCGAAGAAGCGGTTCAAAGATTGACGCGTGTTTTAAAAGAATTTGTCATCCATGGCATTCGAACAACGCTTATCTTCCATAGACAAGTTGTTAAAATTCCGAAATTTATTCAAGGCAGGTACGATACCCACTTTATTGATAAAGAATTTAAGTTTCCGAAGGTTCAGCCCAAGCAACCTTTAAAAGATATGCTTTTAGCTGTAGCGGCTGTAGATGCCTTTAAAAAAAGAAAAAAAGAGATTTCTTTTGTAGAAGAAGAATTTCATACCTCCCCCTGGCTGCAACAGGCACGATCGGAAGCCCTGCGCCCCTTTTTTAGGAGTCTTTAAGAAATGATTTTTAATGCCAAAATTGGTGGAAGCGCTCACGAAGTAAAAATTATTGAAGACCAACACGGATATTTGCTTTCCATCGATAACAAACAAGCTTTTCACCTCGACGTCATCGATCGCCTGACAGGGGGCTACACACTTTTGGTCAATGGAAAGTCTTTTGATTTCGCAGTGGAGAGTAAAGATACTGAATTTGCTGTTTTAAGCCGCGGCAATTTATTCCTCATTGATATGGTCAATCAAAAAACCGTGTCGGTTTCAGGGGTTCAGACCGGTATTGAAAAAATTGTCGCAAAAATGCCCGGGAAAATTATTAAAATTTTTGCCGAAGTTGGCGATCAAGTCAAAAAAGGACAAGGGCTTGTCATTATGGAAGCCATGAAAATGGAAAATGAATTGAAAGCACCTGTTTCAGGTACCGTTACAGCCATTCACGTAAAAGTTGGCGATACCGTAGACGCAGGCACAGACCTCGTCATGATTGAAGCCTCATGAAAAATACAGACCAACCTGGCGCATATCCTTTCACGCGCGGCATCAATGAAACGATGTATCGTGGACGGCTTTGGACCATGCGTCAATACGCGGGGTTTGGCACGGCTAAAGATTCTAACAAGCGCTATCATGCTCTTTTAGAACATGGCCAAAAAGGCTTAAGTGTGGCTTTTGATCTACCCACCCAAATGGGTTACGATTCCGATCATCCGATGTCTACAGGTGAAGTTGGAAAAGTTGGCGTTGCCATTGATACTTTAGAAGACATGGAAGTTCTGTTACACAAAATTCCCTTAAACGAAGTATCAACCTCCATGACCATTAATGCAACAGCGGCCATTTTGCTTTCGCTCTACATGGCGATTTCCAAAAAACAAAATGTCCCCCTTAAAAATCTGCGCGGCACCCTTCAAAATGATATTTTAAAAGAATACATTGCTAGGGGCACTTATATTTACCCTCCCAAGCCTTCTTTACGTCTCATTACAGATATTTTTAAATTTTGTAAGGTTCATCTTCCCAATTGGAATACCATTTCTATTTCGGGGTACCACATTCGAGAAGCAGGCTCTTCTGCCGTCCAAGAAGTAGCCTTTACGCTCGCCAATGGCATTACATATGTTGAAGCCGCGCTTTCAAGCGGGCTCAGTATCGATGAATTTGCGCCCAGACTTTCTTTCTTTTTTAATGTGCAAAATGATTTTTTAGAAGAAATTGCAAAGTTTCGTGCTGCAAGACGACTTTGGGCAAAAATAATTAAGGAACGTTTCAAAGCGAAAGACGAGAGGTCTTTAAAACTTCGCTTTCATGCACAAACAGCAGGGGTTTCTTTAACTGCACAACAACCCTATAACAATGTGGTTCGCGTTTCCTTGCAAGCTTTGGCTGCGATTTTGGGGGGAACACAATCGCTCCATACCAATAGTTATGATGAAGCTTTAGGGCTTCCGACGTTGGAAGCTGCGAAACTGGCCCTGCGTACACAACAAATTATTGCTGATGAAACCGGCGCAATCAATACGGTAGATCCTGTCGGCGGCGCATACGCGATTGAAGATTTAACAGACAAAATTGAAACAGAAGCAAAAAACTATATTGAAAAAATAGAATCCATGGGAGGCGTGATTGCATGCATTCAAAAAGGATATATTCAAAGTGAAATTCAAAAAGAAAGCTATGCGTTTCAAAAACAAGTTGAAAAGAAAGAAAAATTAATTGTGGGCGTCAATGCTTATCAAGAGAAGATGTCCCGTCATCCTGAGGGCAAAGCCCGAAGGATCTCCATTTTAAAAATTGACCCCAAACTGGAAAAAGAACAAATTCAAAGATTACATAAATTTAAAAAGCACCGAAGTGCCCAAAAAGTTAAAAAAGTTTTAGAAGACATTCAAAAGGTAGCTCAAACCCCGAAGGAAAATTTGATCCCCAAAATTTTAGAGGCTGTTGAAAACAAAGCAACGCTCGGCGAAATTTCAGACGCCCTAAGATCTGTTTTTGGGGAATACCACGAAACCCCTCTTCTCTAAGAGACTCGCAGAAATAGTTTCCTACAAGGCGGCAGCGAATGAAAGCGCGAGGTGTACTTAATAGTACATTGAGCGCTTGAATGAGCGACAACGCAGTAGGAAGCTATTTATGCGAGGATCGCTTCGAACACGAGGGCAATGCCCATGCCACCGCCGATACAGGCAGAGCCCACGCCATATTTTTTACCCCGACGACGAAGTTCATAGAGAAGATGATTAGAAATTCTGGCACCCGAAGCCCCCAAAGGATGCCCAATGGAAATAGCGCCCCCATTCACATTCACTTTAGAACGATCCAAGCCTAACTCTTTTTCGCACGCCAAGTATTGCGCACTGAAAGCTTCATTGATTTCAATGAGGTCGATATCTTTTAAAGTAAGTCCTACGCGCTTTAAAGCTTTGGGAATGGCAAGCGCAGGCCCAATGCCCATGTGTTTTGGCTCACATCCAGAAACACCCCACCCTAGGAGTTTTCCTATGGGCTTTAATCCTTTTTCTTTTGCAAGATCCATCGTTGTGACCACACATGCAGCTGCCCCATCTGTAATGCCACTTGCAGAACCGGCCGTGACAACGCCGTCTTCTTTAAAATAAGGTTTTAAATGGGCCAGGTCTTCCAACGTTGTTTTGGGACGTGGGTGTTCATCGCTTTCAATTTTGAGACTGTCGCCTTTGCGACCTTTTACTTCTATAGATACAATTTCTTCTTTAAAAATCCCTTTTTCAAATGCAGCTTTGTAAGCCATTTGACTTCGAAGGGCGAATTCATCGGAAGCTTGCCTCGAAATTCCTTTTTCTTTCGCCAACCCTTCGGTACTAATGGCCATGGAAAGCCCAGTGTATTTATCCGTAAGCGCAGCCCATAAATAATCTTGAAGCTCACCATGCCCCATGCGAATTCCCCATCTTGCATTTTTCACCACATACGGCGCTTGAGACATGTTTTCTGTACCGCCGGCTAAGATAAGCTTTGCTTCTCCACATAAAATTTCTTCTGCGGCATTGACAATGGCTTGAAACCCAGATCCACAGAGGCGATTTACCGTATAAGCAGGGCTCGCAATCGGCACCCCAGATATTAACCCCACATGCCGCGCCAAATAAGGGGCATCTTCAGACGTTTGCGCCACATTTCCAAAAATCACATGATCAATGTCTTTGGGATCGACGTTTGCAGCTTTGAGTGCGGCTTTTGACGCTTCCACACCCAAATCGTTTGCCGAAAGATCTTTGAGCGTTCCGCCAAAAGCACCAAACGGGGTTCTTTTTCCAGGAAGTAAAACAATTTCTTTGGACATGACTTTAGCTCTAGCGAGAATTTAGAAAAGTTTCAACAAAATATCCTGCTTTTTGAAGCGAAGATAAAATTTCTTCAATATGGTCTGCCCCTTTGGTTTCTAATGTTAAATCCACGCGGGTTTTTCCAAATTGAACGCCTTGAGTGGTGCGGTCGTGGCTGACTTGCATAATATTGGCCTGAATTTCTGAAAGTATTTTTGTAAGTTGATGCAAAGCCCCGGGTTTGTCGTTAATCGTTACAGAAAGTTTCACCATACGGCCTTCTGTGACCATCCCACGCTCTAAAACATGAGATAGCGTTGTGACATCCAGGTTTCCGCCGCTTAAAACAAAGCAAATATTTTTTTCGGGAATGGCAAGTTTTCCAGTTAAAAGTGTGGCAAGTGTTGTGGCCCCTGCCCCTTCCACCAAAATTTTTGCTTTTTCTAAAAGTTGTAAAATGGCGCCTGCAATTTCGTCGTCTGTAACGGTTAAAATTTGATCTACATTTTTTTGAATCATGGAAAACGTATAGGGACTGGTTTGATTGACAAAAATACCTTCTGCCATGGTGTACGTATTTTTTAACGTAATGGGTTGCCCCTTGTTTAAAGATTCAGCCATGCTGGCCGCCCCGGCTGCTTGTACCCCAATGATTTTTACGTTGGGCTTTAAGGATTTAATGGCGGTAGAAATCCCAGAAATCAACCCACCGCCTCCAATCGGCACCACAACGGCTTCCACTTCGGGGCATTGTTCTAAAATTTCAAGCCCAATCGTGCCTTGTCCGGCAACAATATAAGGATCTGCGTAGCCATGGACAAAAACCAACCCTTTTTCTTTTTGAATGCGAAGCGCTTCTTGATACGCGTCATCATAGTTACTGCCTTTCAAGACCACCTTCGCACCATACCCCCGCGTCGCCAAAACTTTTGCCATGGGTGTGTTTTCCGACATCACAACCGTAGAAGAAATTCCAAGCTGTGTTGCCTGGTAAGCCACGCCCTGAGCATGGTTTCCGGCGGAAGCTGTAATCACACCTTTTTTCTTTTCTGCTTCCGTTAAAGACAAAAGTTTATTTCTAGCACCGCGAATTTTAAAAGCCCCTGTGTTTTGAAGATTTTCCATTTTCAAAAATATATTCTTTTTAAATACTTCTGAAAAATAATTGGACTTTTTAAGCGGCGTTACAATGGCAGAACCCCGAATATTTTCTTTTGCTTTTTGGATGTCTTCTAAGGTGACAGGTTTAAATTTTTCTTCACTCATAACTGTGCAAGTTCTTCTAAGACTGTTTCGCCTTTTTTCCTATAGTGATGAAAAAGCTCATAGCGTTCCACTTTTTCTTTTTGAAGTTTTTCAACCAACCGCAATTCATTGGCACACACTGAAGCTTCTTTTTCGAGCTCTGTCAAGAGGAACTGGTATCCTTTTAGTTTTTGCGTAAGCTCTTCTTTTTGAGCAGTCTCCAGGCGAGAGCTTCCCTGGATTTCCTCCAACGCTTTTTGAACACGAATCGTATTTTGCTGTGTTTGATGCGCCAGCGATTTCATGTTCATCATTTCTGCTTCTACGACAGCCAAATTCACTTCATGCACGCCTTTTGGCTCCAGATCCACCATTTCCCTAAGTTTGGGTGAAACCGCTTGAAGCTTTTTTTGGGTTTGATTTAACTTTTCTCCTGTACGCTTGAGTTCTGCTTCCACCAATTCCCGCCAGTTGGCAACCAATCGGGGTTCATTTTGAGTTTCTTCCGCATAGGCTTTTGGAATCCAAAAAAACGTAAAAGGCTCTGCTTCTTGTTCTGGCATGTTTTGATCTTTTAACTGCGGAATTTGCGGTTCTTGCGCGAGCAAGCGTTCATAAAACGCAGGATTAAATTTAATGAGCGCAATCGTTTCTAAAATTTGAGCTCTTTTGTCTCGAAGCTCAATGAGGTTCATGAGGGTTTGATTTCTGGCGCCAAAATTTTTGGACCAATCGCGAGGGGGGCCAATCATGAGCCCATCTTCATCATTTTGAATGCGTATATCTGCCAAGCGAAATTGTTGGGAGGCATCAAAAATGGCAACATTTAACTGGGAAAGTTTTTTGTACTCTGCATTGAGACGGCTATGTTGTGCAATGAGTTGATTATTAATAAAACTGGCATTGCTTTGTTCCAGGGCGGATTGCAACGCTGTCTGATTGGCTCTTAAAAACGTATTTTGAACACCCAAGCCCCCTGCGTGATCGATTAAACTTTTTAAAGAGTTATTGGGTGGATTTACAGTATTCAGTTCTTGTCTAAAATTTTGAATGCCCTGACGCTGCACTTGTGTGGAAGCCAAAAGATTTCCCAAAGACCGCTGCGTTTGGCCAGGCCCCACAGTATTAAAATTTAAAGCACCAAGGCCACTGCCATTGGCGAAAGGATTACCCGCCCCAAAGGCTGGATTTAAAAAAGCTCCGCCCACATTTAAATTGGCCTGCGGGGGATACCCATTATAGGCTTGGCCCGCAAAGTTACGAAAGTTGGGATCTACAATGCCATTAAAAGATTGACCTACGCCTTGCGGAAAGGGAGAGGGCGCACCGGCTTGAACCACGCTTTGGAGGCGATCGTTGATGCTATTTGGGAACCGAGAACCCAAAGCAGGATTGCCGCCAATGGTGAGAACACTCGCTAGAACCTGATCTTGGCTTGCCATTAAATCTTGAAAACTCACAGGTTGTCTTTTATAGGGTTCCAGAGGATCTACGTTATTCACCATAGACCGAGGCATTTGCCCTTTAAAGCCCATATCGAGCCCCAGCGTAATGGCCAGCGCTCGATAAACTTGTGTATTTTCATTTTTACTGCCATGACGCATGTACTGATGCTGCGCCGCCGCCGACAAAACCGCAAACATACTTTGCTTTAAAACTTCCGCATTTTCAGAAAAGAAACTTGCAACACCGCCAATGGCAGAGCCGACAGCTTTAGTGCCTGTCCACAGTGCACCGCCTGCGCCCTTTGTAACATCCCAAGCCGTACCCAAAGCACATCCAAAACACCAGCCTTCTTTTCTGGAACTCGGGTCGTCTTCGGCAACCAAAGGTGTCTCTCCAATCGCTGCATGGAGGCGATCAATTTCCTCCTGCGATCTACCTTCTTTACGACGCTGCGCCAAGGCATGTACGCCAGTATGAATTGTTTTATCTTGTTCATTTCGATTCGGTGGATTTTCATCACTCCAACCATAGTTTTCGGCCAAATGTCCTTCAAAACCATCGGGTTGGGTTTTTCCAGCCAGAAGGGCAAGCGTCAAAGGCTCACGCCTGCGCTCCAACTGAGAAATAAGTTGCTCCCGACTTTCCTGCAAGTCTACATTTTCAGGCTCCGCATCCATCTCCTTTCTTGCACTTTCAATTTGAGCATCAATTGCAGTAACCCTGCTTTGAATTACATTTTGTTTTTTTCCCAACGCATCGCCAAACGCAGTGAAAGCCCCTTGATAACTGTTTGAAAAATCTTGAGGCAAGTTTTCACGATTTTGATGTTCTGTCCCCGTTGCACCACGCGCTGTTAGCACATTAATTTTTAAAGAAGAAAGGGAATTAAATAATGGATCACTCTCTTTAACAAATTCTAATTTTTGAAATTCTTCAATTTGACGAAGATTTTTCTTATCTCCAATATTTTCTAAATCCATTTCTTCTAACCACGTCAAAGATTGTGCTAACATTTGAAGCTCACCCATGGCAGCTTGGTCTTCTTGAAATTGGTTTTGTACATGCTCTATTTCAGGCTTCCCAGAGTCTTCCACACGTCCTTGGCTTAAACCTTCTACAAATTCATCTGTCATCGGAAAATCTTTACGTGCAATTAAATCTCCAACGCTTTGCATCATATGTTGATGACTAAGCGCAGATGCATCTTCTATAAGTCGGGGAGCCATGTGAGAAATTCGACGATGCTGATCCCGAACCTCTTTCAATTCCACCTCTGCACCCCGAATTTTGCTTTGCATCGTTGAAAGTGCACGTGTTGCCGTGGCCTCTTCCTGCGCAAACACTTTTCTGGCTTCTTGCACAGCCCGTAAAAACTGTTGTTCTAATTCTGGGGTCGAAGCTGTCCTGACTAAGCGTTCATTGTCTTTGATTTCTCGATCTAATTCTTTTTTTCTTCGTTCCCATTGTTTTCGACGAGTTTCATATGTCTTGCGTGCATTTGGAATAGTATGATTTTGAATTGTAAAAATTTGGTCGATGGGATTAAAAGAGGCGTTATCTTGATACGCATAAGGCACAGAGTCATAATTCAAACGCCGAGCCGTGGATGGCTCTGCTGGAGAATTGGCCCACACACCAACAGACACCATAAACACAAATCCAAAAACAATATGTTTCAACATACACGTACCTCTTCTTCTTTGTTTTCAGCTTCAACTTGAATTCGAAATAAAGATCAGACCAGATTCAACACACAACGTACATTTTAAGATCCCCCGGTCAAGCCGGGGGATGACAAAACTTTTTACTACCGTGGATAAGCGCCGTATCCGCTCATCACACCCGTTCTGGGATCCCAGTACGGACTTTGTGCCGCACCTCTGGGATCATAAAACCCATGGCCGCCTTGGAACCCACCCGCACCTGGATAACCACCCATGCCTGGATACATCAACCACTCTGGGATATTATTGCCCTGGGTGCCGCCCGAAAATCCCCATTGGTAATCCGGCGTATTCACATCGACCTGTCCTGTCACTCCACCAAACGGTGTCGTGCGAAGCCCAAAGTGAATACCTGTCCCTGGAATTTCAACCGTGCCACAAGACATTCCTAAACTTCGAGGGTCAATGCCCATTTGCGCCAACGCCTGACACGTTTGAGCATCTGCGCTTGTCGATGGGAATAACGAAGTAGATGTCTGACGCTCGCGCTTTTTCATTTTCTTTTTGATGTCAGAAGTCGCGCTTGTAAAATGCTTTTGAACGCGCTCTAAGACAAAGTATTTCATATCATTTGTTTCAGCTTGTTTTTTAAGTTTTTCAACAAGCTCTGTCTTATTTAAACGCTCAGCCCGCTTGATTTGACTTAAAAGTCTTCGATGCGATGCTTTTAAGGCTTTCATCGAAGTATCCAGCTTAGATTCTTGCACATCTAAATCAAAGAACACTTTTTCAACGACATCTGGATTCACCAAACCATCTCGAATATCCATCATGAGTTGCATTTTTTGAAGATCATCCAATTGATCCAATTGCCCGGAATTCATCATCAGCTCCGCCATGATCTCGTTGTATG
>MGRI01000010.1:15733-15875 GCA_001798105.1 Deltaproteobacteria bacterium RIFCSPHIGHO2_02_FULL_40_11 | reverse complement strand
TTTCTGGAAAGAGACTTGTTCTGTAAAAAAGTTTTGCACAGTCTAATTCCACTTCAGAAAAAACCATTGTCTTTCCCAGTCGATTACGAAGTGTCTTAGTCTTTTGAATTAGGCTGTGATTCAATCTAAATCAAAGTCGGAG
>MGRI01000010.1:4723-15708 GCA_001798105.1 Deltaproteobacteria bacterium RIFCSPHIGHO2_02_FULL_40_11 | reverse complement strand
GGTAAATTATGCACGTAGTGCATAATTTAATAAAAAAATTCTTCGCCAGTATTTCTGGCATCTTCGGAGCCATCGACGCCCCCTAAAAATAAAAGGGTGCGAATGCGAATGGTATTGGAAGTATGCATGGCGCGAACACGAATGAGATCTGTTGTTTTTGCAAAAACTCCCGATGGGCCTAAGATGGGATCATAGGTATAGTGAAACACCATGACATCGTCTGTCGGATTTGTGCCATAAGTTCCACCAAAAAATCCAGGCTCATCTTTAAATCCTCCAGAAATAACAACATCTCCCAAAGACGTGTCTTGGAGGCGTGTGGCGGTATGATAAAAAACACCATGATTCAGTCTTCCGCTGACAGGGATAAAACGGGTTGTTTTTACATCATATAAATCTGCGCTATCGTATCCATCACTGCCAGTTCCTCTCCCGCCTACAATTAAAACAGCATCGTCTGAGGGGTTAAAGGGTGTGCCATTATCAATATAAGTTGCCGTGTGCAATTGTCTGGGAATGGACAGCGTGGATGGAATCATCATAAATCTTTGAGAGGCTGGATCAAAAACTTCTGCCGTATTGGTTACGCCATTATTTGTATTTCCGCCCACAATTAAAACCATGCCATTTGCCATCATGGTAGAGGTATGTTTTTCTCTGCCAATATTGAGTCTAGAAGAAAGCTCTGCCCAGCTTCCGCCTCTGGGGTGATATACTTCAGCTTTATTTGTAATTTCTGTGGAAAAAAATCCAGAATCTGTTCTTCCACCCGTTGCTAAAATTTGTCCATGCATGGCAGGGGAAGTTGGGTCATTGATTTCCGTTAACGTATGATTTTTTCGATCTGTTCTTAGATGGCCGGTTCGATAAATGCGATCTCTAGAATAGTCGTATACTTCGCAGGTAGCCGTAATCCCAGACTCTGTATCACCGCCCGAAATCAAAACATCGCCATAGCCGCCTAAAATCGTCATCATCGTTTGTTGATGAAAGACGCGGGGGACTTCTAATGAATCTTGTCCAAAATAACCGCCAATATTTTCAGCTTGTCTTCGGTGAACTTGCCAAAGATAAGCCCATCTTTGGGCATCGTCTTGGCGATCCAATCCGCCTGTTACCAAAATATTTCCGTCTGGCAGGGTTGTTGCCTGGTGGCCATACAGCGCTTCTGGCAAATAAACCGTTCTTTGAGAAACTGTGCCATGGGTGCGCCAACCTGGATCACCGCATTGGAGGAATGTAAAAGAGATTAGAATGTATAAAGTTTTCTTCATAGTTCTCTTCCAATACCAGCCTGTATTTGCGACGGCAAGTAGAAATTTTATGCATTTGCACAGGAGGTTGAATATGCTAAAAGATTGAGCAAGATGCGTTATCTTTTTATTCTTTTTATTTTTGGTTTTCAAATGTCGCTTTGGGGGGCTTTCTTATTTGAAGGACAATTGGATGTGACGATTGAAAGATTGAATTTAGATCCCTTGCACGTTCAAATGTCAAAAGACAGTTTTTTTCCTGTTCAACTTTTTTATTTTGAAGACAAACTTGAAACAAAAAAGAATGCGGAATTTATCGAAATTGATGTTCAAGATATTCAAAAAATATCGATTTTCCAACATGAACAAAATGTCCATGCTTTGGTCCAAACAGATGAAGGGGGAATGCTTTGGGGATTTTTAAATCCCGCGCACAGTCTTTTGCTTGGCATATTATCTGCGGCGACACAGTTTTCAAACCTAAAACAGGTTGAATTTAAATCGGAAAGTTCAGACCAAAAAGATTCCAAAAATTATATGTTGGAATTTTCAAAAGAAATGCTCTGGAAAGATGTGCGCGTGGGCGATTTTTTAACCTATCCGGAATTTACACAGAAAGTGGTTTCCATTGCGAAAGACTCGGCAAAAATTGCATTTTATGAAGCGCCGGATGCTGCGCCCAAAATGATCGATATCGATTTTAAGGCCTACCCGAATTTTAAAATTTCGAAGGTCATTGGATTTCAAAAAGAACGGATCGATTCTCTTTTAATCACAGAGCTGGGCGAAAAAAAATCGGTTTCTTTTTGGGGAATTTCTGTGGAAATAGAAAATTCCCCAAAAAACAAAAAAATATTTTTAAATCATGCGCTTTTTCCTTTGGCGTATTTTAAAGGGCTAAATGGGGTCATTGTGGGAGAAGCGATCGAAGACGAAACAATTCAATTTCCAAGAGCTGTGAATCGGCTTCGGTTCGATCCTCAAAAAGCTGCACTCGAAGCTGCGACCCAAGAACAAAAACAGGAACTCATGGATTTATTACTGACTCAGGTGCCGAACGTTTTTGACATGCTTAAAGAACGTAAGCTTTCGTATGAAAACATTGATCGGTTTGTATGGGTCGATGAGCTTTACATTGCGGTGGATGGCATGCCACAGTCTTTTTCAGATGTGGCAACGCTCGAAGAAAAAATTTTAGAAACGGAAGCTAAAATTGACGCCGAATATTCAAACCTGGATTTTGAAATTGAGAAACTCCAAATGAAACTTTCAGAACTTGAAACAGAAATTCAAGACATCCAAGAGGATCCCCAAAAATTATATCAACTGCATGAAACAAAACAGCGTGTTTCGGAAAAATTAAAAGACCTTTTATTTCAAAAGAATGAAACTTCGGCAGCGCAGGTGAAAGAAGTTGAAAGACAGCGTTTGGAGCGAGATTATGCGAATCTTCACCAGGATCGTTGCCGTGTGGTTTCAGATAAAATTTATGGCGCCATCGATTCATATTTTCCTCGGCAAATGACAACAGATGACCTCATGCAATTGGGAAAATTTGAGCTCCTGAGCATCAACCGCGCAAAAGTTTCTTGGCCAAATACAAGGCCCCAACTTTTTTTAAAAAAAGACCAAGAAAATTGGAAACTCACCGCAATTGTGCGCTAATGAGCTGCCTTCGCTTTAGGAAGATAAATTTTCAAACTACTTACGCGTAGAGGCTTCCACATAACGGTTCAACAAATTTTAATTTTTCTTGAGGAGCAAATTCAAATCTCAGTTTTTTAGAATTCATATGTTTTTTTATTATGCCGCTTCTTTATAATCAAAAATAATTTTTAACTTTCCTCCACAAGCAGCAACAATTTTTTGAAGAGTCCTTAATTCATACCGATCATATTCACCATTTTCATATCGACTAATGGCTGAAGCAGTGGTTTTTACTTTTTTAGCTACTTCGGCTTGAGTGAGGCCTGCTTGAAGTCTTAGTTTTGCCAATTGTTCCCCTATAGAAAGTTTTTCATATTCTTCTTCAAATGCTTTTTTAAATTTTGGATTTACTAATTTTTCTTGAACCCAACTTTTTAGCTTCTTTTTCATACTTTTATTCTCCTTTCAAATTCTTCTTTAAACAGGTGAGCTCTCTCAATTTCTCCTTTTGGAGTTTTAGTTCCTTTTTTAAAGAACCCATGGGTTAAAATGACTCTCTTTCCATGAAAGAAAAAACATAAGATCCGTCCAGAATCAGCCTTAAATTCAAATATTTGGCTTGATCCTTCTAAATGTTTAAACTTTTGTTCATTCCAAATTTTTCCATGATCTCCAAGTCTTACAAAAAGAGCAGCAAATTTCTTTTGAAAATCAAGCGATATAGAATTAAGCCACTCTTCAGCTAACGCCCGCCCAGAAGGAGCTACATAGAATTCAATCTTAAAGATAGTTCCAGCATAGGCTAAGTGTGTTAGTTCAGATTTAAACACAAATATATGTTAGCACATATGCTAATATAATGTCAACGATGACTTTTTCAACACCCTGCTAGACTTAAAGCCTGAGATCCCTCGCTAACGCTCGGGATGACATAAAACATTTCATTAGCTTTTCTTGCCACTGCGAACCTCTGAGATCGCTCGAGAGGCGGCCTTTTCTATCTTCCCGGCTGAGATATGCTGAGTCAAGTATTACAAAAGAAGCGTTATTGACAACAATGCATTCTTAAAGCTTTGGCGATTTGTTTGATATTGGTATCTTCAGGAGATGACTTTCGTTTGATGATAAAGACTTCTTGATCTTGACATTCCTTTGACCTTTTTTGAGGCAAAGGGATTTCTCTTAATGAAAACTTTGATGTTATTTTTTCATTGTGAAGGTTGACAATAAATTTTGGAAGATATGCCACTGCTAGTCCTTGTCTACAAAGCTCCATGGCAGATTCCATAAGAGTAACCTTATATTTTTGAAATCTTGGTAGACTTGTATCGGGCCAACCATCAAGGCCCTTAATTTTTGTCGGCGATCCTTCAACGGGTATTATAGGAACAACAAAAGGCAATTTAGAAAAAGAAATATTTAAGAATTTATCTTGAGCTGAAAATAACCCCATTTTTATTTTTCCAACCTTTAAATGATCTATTTTGGGATGAGGAATGGGAATATACGTAATACCTATATCGATCATATTGGAGGCAAGCGCATCTTCCATCTTTCCTGGGATGAGTTCATGGAGCTCACAGTGAAAATCTTGAAAATATTTAGAAAATAGAGGGCCAATAAAATAGGTTGTAAAGACTTCAAATGATCCTATTCGGATCATTTTTTCTTTTGTTATATCATTGTTGATGTTTTTAAGGTCATCTATTTGCTTAAGAAGTTTATAAGCCTTTTCATAGAATCTTTTTCCTTGATCTGTAATAATGATTCCTCTTCCAACCTGTTCAATAACTTTTATGCCAACTTCTTCTTCAAAGACTTTCATGGCCTTAGAAAGGGCGGGTGGTGAGATATGAAGCAGTTCAGACGCTCGTCTTAAGTTTTCAGTTTGAACAATGGTGCAGAAGTATCTCAGTCGATTGGTATCCATTAGTTAACAGACATAAACTATTATTCAATTTTATTCAATATAAGAGACTGCTATGAATCTATTTAGTAAACAAGCTGCAATAAACCAAAAAAAAGGAGGTGTGAAATGCAGTATAAAGTAAAATACGGAATGTTGGTAATATTGGGATTCATTTCTTTTTCGGGAATTGGCTTTGCCAATCAGGATAAATCTTATGATTTATCAAAGAAACTTGATTTTCAGTATTGTGAGGCGGCCGATCTGAATCCCACATACATGATCAATCGTTTTGAGGAGGATCGGGAAGAATCTGAGCAAATTGGATTGCCAAAAGGGTATCAAATCTTTAAAGCTCAATTTCTCAATACCTTTGAAAGAAGAATTGTCGATCTTACCTGTTCTCGTTATTTAAACTCCTTTCAGCCCTATCAAGAAGTGGAATTTAGCTGTATGCGTACAAACGTTCTTACAGAAGATGAAATGGTGCGTGTAAGAGTATATCGAAACAACTTTGGCAAGCGCTTGGCAGTCTTAGCATTTGGGCCCTATGAAAGTCAGAACGTCGATAATATTTTGCCGATGTTTTGTGAATAAAAAATAGAAAGGAGCCCCAGATATCAAAATTTATCTAAAAAAATCGTAAATCCAGCTAATTTCTTTTGGATTGCGTGCCACAAGTCTAATTGTTTGGACACAAGAATAGGGACAGCCTGACACTTTTAATGGGGCCACCTTTAATGTGTTTGCAAAATAATCAGGTAAATAAGCAATAGCCTTACCCGCACATAAGATATTTTCTAATAACTTTAAACTTGAAGTTAGATATTCCACTTTTCTTGGAAACTGATCATCCCGCCATCCATCCAAAGACTGTTTTAAGCCAACACCTCCTAAAAACGGAATAGTGGGGCTGACAAATGGATATTGGAGGACATTTTTAATTCCAATAGATTTCTTAGCTATCGCAAGCGGATAAAGAGGATGCCCTTCGCCAACTACTGTTTTAAAATGTATTTTATTTAAAACCTTAGATGTTAAATGAGAAGGTGTTTCCGATGCTACAATAGCAAGATGTGCATCACCTATCCCAACCTCGTTTAATGCTTTTTTCTCGTCACAGGAATGATATTCTACCAAGCTGTTGGGATATATTTTTTTAAGTTCTTGGGTCACTGATAGTCCAAACCGGGATAAAAAGATCTCTGGGCCACTCATAACAACATGGAGTCGATTTTGATGTCCTCGTATTTCTGCCTTTGTTGCCTCCTCTAGTTGAACGATTTGGGAAGCTCGTAGTTGTAAATATCTACCTTGGTCTGTGAGCCGAATGTTTCGTCCTTCCCGATTAAAAAGCTTAATACCTAGCTCACCCTCTATTCGTGTAATAGCCTTGCTTAATGAACCAGGAGAGACATGAAGCTTTTCAGAAGCCCGATGAATATTTTCATGCTTTGCTACACTTAAAAAATAGCGAAGTTCAAATGTTTCCATAATCGAAATAGATATTTCAAAAACGTTTCTTTTTCAAGAAGACGATTTAGTGCATCGTGTACCCATAAAACAAAGACATCAATGACGGTGTTTTTAATTAGGGGGCATATTTTATGAGAAATTTTTTAAATAGTGTAATGATTCTAGGATTCGTCACTTTAGCTACGGCAAATAACGTTTCCGCCAGTTCTTCTTCTAATATCAAAAGCTACTTTAGTATGGATCAGCAAGGGGTAGAAGTAACTGTTTATTATCACGCGTGTGGGCCTGATCGCCACACGGATTTAATTTTACAGACAATCATTGAAGATCCGGTTGATGGAACTGAGCCAGAGCTTGGGAAAATTATGATTTCTACTAGGGCTGGAAAAACATTTCCAAGGGGATATAAATGCCTACGGATTGCTACAATTTATGACACAATACGCATCAACTTCTGGGATTTATATCCTGGTTCAGAATATGAAATTGAAGTTAATCGGCAAAGTAAAGGGGCAATCCGAACTCCATAAGCCTGGGGGCGCCCCTTACCGCAATTGTGCGCCGATGAGCTGCCCGATTTGTGTGGAATGGTGAATGCCTGAGAATTGTTCTCGAACGGCTTTAGGGCCCCATGCAATGACCGCCACTGCGGTTGAGGTATGGGTACCCGTTGCCCAAACCACTTGTTGGTCTTTGGCAATCGCGCGGGCTAAAAGATTGAGGCGCGTATAATCGCCATAGGTAAAAAATTCCTTAAAGTCGCAAATCACGGGCCATTCTTTTTGGTCTAGGTACTTATGCCCTTTTCGATAATACATGTTGGGTTCTTTCATGAGGACCGATTTGGCTTGCTCCAAAGAAATTTTAAATTCCGACGCTTCATTAAAAAGACTTTGCAATGCACTGGGGCGTTGTTGGTTTTCAGGCAAGGCGTCAAATTCGTCAAAAATTGTCGCAAAAGATTTTTTTTGCGTATAAATTTGATCTAAAACTTCGATGTTCCCAAAATTATAAAGCGGTGAAAAAAGGCTTCCTTCAAATGCTTTTCCAGGCAAAGGTTTTGGTTCTGGAATGTCATTTTTGGAATAACTAAATCCAAAGCCGCCTGTTTCGTGGTCTGCCGTAATAATGACAAGCGTATCTTTTCGATTTTTTGTCCATTCATAAACTGCGCCAATGGCTTCGTCGAAGTCCAACATTTCATGTAACAGCCAGCCCGCATCATTATAGTGGCCTGCGTAATCAATCTGGCCGCCCTCAACCATGAGAAAAAAACCATTTTTATTTTTTGAAAGCACATCGAGCGCTTTTTGTGTCATTTCTTTTAAATTGGGGGTGGGATAGGTGGTATCGTTTGCGTGGGCATGAATTTCAATGGCATCGGGATGTTCGCTTGTCGCAAATAACCCTAGAATTTTATTGGACGTGGATGCCTGTAAATCTTGTTTTGAAAACGTAAGGTCATAGCCGAGTGATTTTGCTTGTTTTAAAAGATTGAGATCGTCTTTTCTTTTTGACTTCAAACGAAGGTGCGACGGCATGTCTTCTTCAAATCCTTCTAAGCTTTGCGGCAGAAAATGTCTCAGCCCTCCGCCCAACATGATATCCGGCTGAAGTTCCAAAAGTTGCGTGGCAATATCATTTTCCATGCCGCGATGTTGGACGTGTGCCGCAAATGCAGCAGGGGTGGCATGGGTGACACGCGTATTGGTAACAAGCCCTGTTGCCATCTTTATTTTTTTTGCTTTTTCCACCAAAACTTCTTGTGGATTACCTTCGAAATCAATGCCAATGATTTCAGATCGCGACATTTTCCCTGTTGAAAGTTGTGTGGCGGAAGCTGCGGAATCTGTTACCAGGTTTTCGTAAGTATAGGTTGTCATGAGCCCGACGTACGAATCTTTCGACAGTTTTTCTAAATTTAGAGTGCGGTCAGAAACAGTGCTATGGGGGGCTTGCTTAGCGTATTGCATGGCAAGCGCAATTTGCTGGGGGCCCATGCCATCTCCAATCATGAGGATAATATTTTTAACTTTCGGTTTAAAAAGAAAACATTTCCCAAAATAAAAACCACTTCCCAGTAAAACAAAAACCACGCCCCATAATAGGTATTTTTTTTCTTTCAAGATGACTCCTTTAATTCTGTATATTTTTGTGCAATCGGTAAACGTCGCCCCATGCCAAATGCTTTTGAAGAAATTCGAAGCCCCGGAGGTGCTTGACGTCTTTTGTATTCATTGAAGTCGATCATGCCAATGGTATTTTGAATCATGGTTTCAGAAAGTCCCATTTTTTTCATTTCTTGGATAGACCGATGCTCTTCCACATAGGCTTTAATCAGTTGATCTAAATCTGAATAAGCAGGTAACGTATCTTGGTCTTTTTGATGAGGCTTGAGTTCCGCCGAGGGTGATTTTTGAAGAATGTTTTTGGGGATACAGTTTTTTTCTTGATTTAAAAAACGCGCAATTTCATACACCAAAGTCTTTGGAACATCGCTTAAAACATTGAGTCCGCCAGACATATCTCCATACAACGTGCAGTACCCCACTGCCAATTCCGATTTATTGCCAGTGCTTAAAACCATGGCGCCTGTTTGATTGGAAAGCGCCATGAGGAGGGTGCCACGAATACGCGCTTGTAAATTTTCTTCTGTTTTTGTGATTTGGGCATTTTTAAAAATTCCAGATAATTTATTTAAATAAGAGTGATAAAGGTCTTGGATGGGCAGCGTGTGGGTTGTGATCTTTAAATTTTGAGAAAGTAAATTTGCGTCTTTGAGCGATGCCTCCGAAGAAAATTCTGAAGGTAAAAGCACACCTAAAACATTTTGAGCCCCCAACGCACGTACCGCCAAGGTTGCAACCACCGCGGAATCAATGCCGCCACTTAAACCAATGATTACTTTTTGAAAGCCACATTTTTTTGTGTAGTCTTGAATGCCAAGCGTTAAGGCATGGGTGACGGCTTCTATTTCTGTTTCAGGAAGTTCATGAATGGGACCCTCTTTTTTGTCTAAATCGACCACAATTAAATCTTCTTCAAAATCTTTACATTGCGCAATGACCGTTCCCTTTTCATCCAAAACAAAACTGCCGCCATCAAAAATCAATTCATCGTTGGCGCCCACTTGATTGACGTAAATTGAAATCGACTTATATTTTTTTGCAATGGATTTTAAAAGTTCATGGCGAAACTTTAATTTTCCGAAAGAATAAGGGGAGGCGGAAATATTAATAATGTGGGCATTTTTTTGTTTTTGAAGCATTTTTGCAAGCGGATCAAATTCGTATAATCTTCGCTTCCAAAATTTTTTGTCGGTCCACATGTCTTCACAAATGGAAATGGCAAGCTTCATGGCGCCACACCGAGTCATCTTTACATTTTTAGAGGGTTCAAAGTGGCGCGTTTCATCAAAAACATCGTAGCTGGGTAAAAGGGACTTATAATGTTTTGAGACGATTTTACCATTTGTAATGAGTGCCGCGGCATTAAAAAATTCTTTTCCCTTTTTTTGAGGATTTTTTTCAATATACCCAATAATGGCTGAAATATTTTTAATGTGTGGGACAAGTTTTTTTAAATATTTTAAATTATCCAGGGCAAAATGATCTTTATCCAAAAGATCTAAAGGCGGATATCCCACAAGCGAGAGTTCTGGAAAAACAACCAAGTCTGCCTTCATGTTTTTGGCTTTCGAAATAAAATCTAAAATCTTTTTGGAATTGCTTTCAAACGCCCCAATGGTGGGATTTATTTGTGCAAGTGCAACTTTCATTGAACAAACTCGATATTTCTTAAATGATAAATGCCAGCTTTAAATCCAGATTGCACCATTTTTATCATGTAGTCTTTGGAAAGGCTAAAATGATCGCTTAAAAACAAAGCATAGTCTGTGGGGAGGGGATGAATAAAAATATAATGAATGTCTGGGTTATACTGCATTTTTTTAGCAAGCTTATCGCACAGTTCTTTGCGCTTGGTGTCATCAAAATTATTTTCAATCAAAAATTGATTCACAGTATCCATGGCAATGGTTTTGGTTTGCCATAATCTTTTGGAGGTATGAATTTTTTGTTCAATGAGTTGATAAATGGCTTGAATGACGACATGAGAAATGCCGTAATCTGCCAAAGAACCAATTTCGGGCGCCAATTGATAAGGTTGATGTGTATAAGAGGCAATGACCAAGTCTGCGCCCATGTCTTTGGCCACATGGGTAGAGAGCGTTTCTTTAATTTCACCATCAAAATAATATTTTTTTCCTTCTTTTTTGGAATTTAAAAGATAGGGCTGATAAATGGGAGGTAACGCCGTGGAAGCCGCACATGCATGTGAAATTTTAACCGTACTATCATAAATGGCCTGGTGTTCGGGGCGGGCATTCATTTTTTCGTATTTGCAAAATACAGATTTATTGGGGAAATCGAGCTGAGAAGCCACCACAAATAAATCTGCCCACAGGTCTTGAAACGTGTTGGTGGGGAGAGCTTTTTTAACGTATTGTTCAATGCCAACGGTTGTAAAAAAACCGCCAAAAGAAAGCGAGCTTTTCACCAAAGATTCAATGGTGCCTGTGGCAATTCCCATTTTTTTAGCGCGAAACATATTTGAAAAACGTTTTAAATTGGGGCGCGCAAAATGAAATAAATCTCCCAAATGAATTTTGGGCAATTTTTTCGTGGAACGCTCTGGATTCATGT
>MGRI01000010.1:2035-4686 GCA_001798105.1 Deltaproteobacteria bacterium RIFCSPHIGHO2_02_FULL_40_11 | reverse complement strand
GGCGACGATAATGCTGCCTGCTGAAGAGCCCACATAGGTGCGAATATGGGGGGCATCCGTTTTTTGTGGGGGATTTTTTTGGGTCCCGCCCAAAAAAACAATGCCTTTTCTTTCCAGGGCCAGACATACGCCTAAATGAAAACAAGCAGCTTTGACAGCGCCCCCAGAGGCGACAAAAGCAATTTTTTTCTTACCGGTTAAATATTGTTTTTTTCCCATGAAAGCATTTGATTTAACCACCCAAACTCTCTATAATCAAGATAAACCCATAAAGGTATCGTTGCCATGGATAATGAAAAATCAGGTCGTTGGTTGCCGCTTTTAGAATATGCCGTTTGCAAAGGCATGAGTGTTTCTACGTTGCGCCGGCGGATTAAAGCGAATAAAATCCAATATGAGCTTCGAGAAGGGAAATATTTTTTATGGGACGATGGCAGCTTTCCCTTGGAAGATTCCAATAAGGTTGTGCAAGACCTCAAAGAAGAAATTGCCGATTTAAAGACCTATATTCAGTATTTAGAAAACAATCAAAATTAGGAGTGTCATAACGTGTATGTCCTCAGCAGATAAAAATATATTCTGTATGGGAGGATCTACACCGGGCGGAGGGGCCCATACAGAATATATTTTTATCTGCTGAGGACATTCCGATTTAGAGTTTGATTTATATCCAAACTTGCACTATATTTGGGCAGTTTTATGCCCAGATTCCACTTTAAAATAACGGTCTATTTTTTATCAATTTTTCTGTGTTTTGCCTCCATGGCTTTAGGGCAGGGGTTGGCCTTAGATGAAAAAGCGGAGCTTAAAAAATGGGGCAATAAAATGCGAAATAATGCGGGGACCTTGCTGACGCCTCCCAGAGGTCGAATTCATCCAGACATTCAATATACAAAAACATACGTGGAAGGGATTGTTGAAGACCTTGCAGGTGAGGAACTCAGACGGCGAGGCATCAATCTTGTTGTAAATATTTATTCTTCCAATGCTGTCAATGCGTTTGCGTATGAAAATTCGATGAATCCCATTTTAGAGTATGATGACTTTGAAACGGCGTGGAAAGAAGAACATGAATCTGTGTGGCCTATTCGACGTTTTTTGGGATTTGACAACAATGGAAAGCCTATTATTGAGCTTGGATTTTTTATCGGGCTTTTCCGAAAAGTAAAATTTAAAGATGAACTTGCATTTATAATTAGCCATGAATTGTCACATGTATTTGAAGAGCATACCAAGCCTGAGATGGACTTTCATGATGTGATTGCATCTTGGTGGAACATGCAACGCTATGAAACGGTAGCAGATCATGAAGGGCTAAAGCGGATGATTGGAAAATATGAATTGGATGCTGCCCTTCTTTTTTTAAATCGAGTCCTGGCAATTGAGGGGGCAGATCGTAGCATGCATGAGTCTTATGATTACATGAAAGCGGGAGCAGAGGCACATCACCATGAAGGGGTTCGCATTGCCATGCTTCAAGCTGCCGTAGAGTATTTTAGACACACAGATCCATTGGCGGAACCGAAAGCGTTGATCCCTCTGCCAAGCGTTTCAGGCGGAAATTGGCAAAGTCGTACTCAAAAAAAATCAGAAAAATTCGAAATTTTTAAAGGGACTATTTTTGAAATTGTCCGAGATGTTTTTTTAACCCCTTCTGAAGAATTGTGTTTGTATGATTGGTCTGATCAAAATCGTTATTTTGATCAGAAAGATGTGACAGAGGAAAATGGTGCAGGGGCCACCAAGAAAAAAATTACATTTCCTTCTGAATCCATTGAAGCAGGATTTCGAAAATATCATCTGGCGCATGACAGACCAACGCCCCAACAGCTTTCTGAAGCTTTTTTTGAGGCCTTTCAAAGGGTTGAAGCCTCCAGTGCCTCCAAACAAATCAAAGGCGATGCTTTCTTAAAACTCGTTTCTTTTTTTAATTATTATTACAGACGAACTTCTTTAAATATGGGTGGAAAGGTAAGCCATTGGAATCAGCTGGGTCCACAAGCACTGACAGAGATCAGACATTTTCTCTTTCAGATTTCAGGTGGGCAAAGCCCTTGGGATTTAGAGGCATCTTTTCTTTCATATGGAGCTTTAACATTTCATCTCATTGAAAACCCAAACATACAAAAAATTATTGTAATGCTTTTAGAAACGGAGGGGACGGTTTCCCAAAAATGGCGAAAATGGCTTTCAAAAATTCCCCAAGCGGTTTTAAGAGAGACCAAAATTGAAAAAAATTATAGTTTTCGATCCTATCTTTTAAATCTTCTAGATGAAAAACCCGGGCGTTCGGGGGCAGGTGATCCTTACAATGGGCCGATGCTTGATCTTTTACGAGAAGATGCCGTGGCATTTTTAAAAACACAGCCCCTGACAGACTGGGCACAAATTATGGAGCAGCGTCATTTGAAAGGAGAAGGACAAATGGAGCCCTTCTATTCAAAATTTTATATAAGTCTTAAAGCTGCGATGGATAGAATTCCTGTTAAAGGTGAAGAAAAAACATTTCAATTTGCACATCGATTGGCAGCTTTATTTCAAGAGGCCAATGCTGTTTTTATTGATATGAGAGATCGATTGATTGAAACACACTTATTACAGGGAGACTTTCGTTCTGAAAATATTGAACTTGTGACAGAAACATTACTTTC
>MGRI01000010.1:0-2026 GCA_001798105.1 Deltaproteobacteria bacterium RIFCSPHIGHO2_02_FULL_40_11 | reverse complement strand
GACTTTTCCACTTTCTGAGGCGTTGCGCGAAAAGCTACGGGAGCCCTTGTTAAAGGCGCTTCGGCGTTTAAATCACGAAGAAACATTAGAGTGGACATTAAATCGATGGCATTTTCTGAATGTATTTTTTCAAACTTTGCCAATTGATCAACTTTCTTCAGAGGATCAAAAGGAGCTTTTTCTTTTTGTGCGCGCAACTGTTACTTATACGCGGCCGGCGCATGATCTTTCCTTGTATGGCAATGCATTGGTAGATGAGATGCTCGAAGGGCTCACAGCAAAAGATATTTTAGAAAGGACACAAATGCCTTACCCTGCATTAAAAGATAGAATTCAAGCTGTGCTTCCAAAAGTTTCGGATCCCGAAAACCATAAAGAGCTTTCATACAAAATTGGGTATTGGGGAGCAACGGATGCAAATTTTCGTTTAAGTGTTTTACACATGGTGGGTAAAAGACCAGAATTGATGGCGCGTGTTGCCAGGGAATTTGATGCAACTTCATTTTCTGAACTTTTGGATCAAATTTATAGGGTGTATGCGCAGGCATCCGCTTTAGACTATCCCTCTCACTATAACCAAGCAAAGCTTCGTGAAGAAAAGCCACCCTCCTTTCAACATCGCAGTTTGACATACGTAAAGCAGGGGTCTGGAACAGATCAACCCTATCTTTCTGTAGAAGCCAGTCGATTTTTGATTGAAACATTTATTCACATACAAGATGAAATTTCTGATTTTCAGGATTGGCACCATACGCTTCGAAGAATCATGGCTTTAGCCACGCCTAGCTTTCAGCCTCGATATGAAGCGAAAGATGCCATTGAAGCAAGTCTTGTGAAACGTTTACGGGCGCTTGGTTCTGTGAAAGCTTTTCAATGGTTGCGAAAGAAATCTGTTTTAAGTTTAATTCGTGCCAATCAGGCGAGCCCTTTTTTAGTCGACTACTTAGAACATATTCTTCAAGGGGCACAAAAAACAAACGTTATTGCCGAACACGTGCAACGTATAGAAGCGACGTTAAAATTAAAAGAAAGTTTTCCAGATCTCTTTAAAGTTTTTCGAGAAGATGTGGCCGAGCGATTGCAATTGCAACCGCATCAATTAGAAACAATCTTTCCAGTAGATCCAAGAACGTTGACCCAACAAACGGAAGGACATGCGGGGGAAATTCGAGGCTTGAGTGCTTTTGTGGGCGGGGCAAGAAAAGAATCCAAAGAAAATCAATTGCATTTGATTGAATATCTTATGGGAAGAAGAGAAGATCAGCCTGCATTTGTGGGAAAAATTGCGGGTCCCTACGAAGGAGATTTACAACTTGCCAATTTGGTGCGCACCATACGCAATCGATTGGATCGAGAAACAGTAGAAGTGCGTGTTTTGGTTGCGAATTCGTTTTTGGCGGGCCCAACATCTTTTATTGAAACAGAAGAAGGGAAGAACTTTTTAATTTCAAATTTATTAAAAAGTGTGAGCCCAGAAAAAAAAGAGGTTGCACGCATGATTGCCCATGCGTTGGTTGAAGCGCAAGGGGTTTCTCCTTCATTGGCGTTGGCATATGTTTTAGGCCAAAAACAAGCTCCCAATGCACAGCAGCTCTCTGAAGGGGAAATTCTAAGAAGTTTATTTTTAGCATTTGGGGTTCCAGGTCAAAAATTGGCACAATATTTAGCCTATACAGGTGAAATGCAAGAATACGGCGATCTTTTTTCCAGTTTTCAAGATGCCGCGTCTCCAATTACATATTTAGCTGCTTTGCATTTGGTGCAAGAAAGATTTGAAGGGCAATGGCCTATGGGACTTAGAATGATTGGCATCAAAGGTTCTGGAACTGTTAATATTGCGATTGAATATTTTAACCCTGTAACTCAAAAAGAAGAAATTTTAAATATTTCAAGACAAAATATTCAAACTGCAACGCAAGAACAATTTCGAAAATTTGATTTATTTTTGGAGGCGTTAACAAAAACCAAAAGGGGGAAGGAACTTTTTGGATTTTTGCTGGGTTTATCTCCTATTATAAAGCGATCT
>MGRI01000009.1 GCA_001798105.1 Deltaproteobacteria bacterium RIFCSPHIGHO2_02_FULL_40_11 | reverse complement strand
CTCTGCAACTTATTTTTCAAATGTAAATGTGTTCTTATTTTCAAACCCACAAGATGCAAAAATTTATTATACGCTCGATCCAAACCAAGAACTCAAAGCTTCAGAAGACTTTTTGTATACACCCAACACAGCTCTAAATCTTTCCTTTGCAACACAGCTTAAAGTCATGGCCCTTAAAAATGATGTAAAAGACAGTAAAACCTATACCTATGGAATTGAAAAAACAAATGCGGGGATTTCGTTTGATTTTTTAGCACTTCGATCTGATAAAGATTTAACTGTTTCCATCCAAAAAGAAAATTTTATTCAAGACGTATATTACACCGAAAACGATTCTTCCAAAACACCAGACGATACAGAACAAAAATATAGTAATCCCATTCCTTTAAACGTAGAAACTGGCAAAAGAAAATCGGTAACTCTTCGCGCCATTGGATATGACGCGCTTGGAAAACCTGGCCCCATCATTCAAGAAACATTTGAATTGGTTGGTGCTGGTCCCGGCATTAATTATGAAATCCAAAGCATTGCAAACGATGGTAAAGCCCATCTTGTCATCACAACCATAAGTCCTGATTTTGAATTTTATACACAATTTGGAACTGGGTTAAGCCATCCCAGAGTGCCCTATGTAGAAAGTATGGGATTCGATTTTTATCCAAATCCGTCCCTCCCTCTTCACATGATTGCCGTTGATCGAGCCCTTAATATTGAAAGTACAATGGAAGTGAATCAAGCGCCCCCTCAATTTCAAGTCACCCCCCATGGAACGAGCACACAACCCTATAAATTTATACCTACAATTTCAAATACGCAGCTCAGTCTTTCAGTCCAACATGACTTAAATACAAATGTCTATTATGCAGTGAATCGAAATGATCAAAGCCCCAATACACAGCTTACCCCAACAAAACAATCTTCCCAAATACAAGGACAAACATTGGTTTTAGAACGTCCTAAAACTGAAATGGATCCCGTTACAATTGATATTTACATGCGTGCTTATGACAGCAAGGGATTTCCGTCTGCAATCCAACACTTTCAATATCACTTAGATGGAAAACCACCCATCCTTTTATCTCACACCGATGGTGGCAATCTGTGTGGAATGAGTGGTTATTTTACACCGAACACAAGCCAGCGCACTTTCCATGGTGCAGCTCGAGAGATTGTTCCCATTACACTCACCGCAGTCAATGAAAATGCTACCTTATTTTATACCGAAGATGGCTCAAAACCAGAAAGAAATGAGATCATTCCAAAAGGAACAACAAAAAAGAGTGAAAATAGTATCACCTTTCAAGTGCCTGGATGTAGAAGCACAATGACAGCTTATCAGGGCTATCAAACAAAGTTCATTCGAATCATTGGCGTAGATGCTTCTAACAACGAATCAAAAGAATATGGTGCATGTATTTTTCTCTGTGGAACAACAGGCTTTATCCCTTCATTTGAGTATCGAACTTTCATTCAAGAAAATCTTATAAATTGCAGTCAAGCACCGAGCTGCGAAAAATTATATTTTAAATGATTAATCATCGAATAGAATCTTGCTTACTGAATAAGAAGTTTCTGCTTAGAAGACCGATAGGCCGCACTTAAATGGGTTGTTGTTGTATCACAAACAATATCTCCCTTTTTTGAAATTCCAATTGCCCCGATTTCATATTTTTTGTCTCTGACGGTCTTAAAACTTTTTTGAAAGGCTTGTTTTAAAGATGCCCCATCTGTGACACGAATCACAATTTTAGAGGCCAAGCTTTCATGGATAATTTGCTCTCCAATCCCGGTACAGGAAACAGCTGCATCGGCATTTGCGTAATTCCCACACGGCATTGCAGAATCGCTCACCCTGCCTGGAAGCTCATGCCCTCTTCCCCCGGTAGAGGTTGCCACTGCTAAATTTCCGTTTGCATCTAGCGCAACGGCCCCCACGGTGCCATATACTGAAACATTAAACTTTTTTCGCCAGATTTTTTGTTGGCGTAGGGTTACAGGGTCATAAAAGTCGAATCCTTTTTTTCTGGCATAATGGGTTGCAAAGTTTCCACACAGCACATGATCTTTTTCTTCTAAAAGAAGTCTAGCCACCTGCACAGGATTTTTGACATTTTCAATATTGATCACCGCTGCAAATTTTTGAAGACGCCCATCCATGACCGATGCACTCATTCTGGCCTTCCCATCTTGTTGCAACTTTGAACCTGTGCCTGCATTAAAATACTCGCAATCTTCTAAAAGAGAAACGGCATAAATAACTGTTTCTAAAGCAGAATGCGCTTTTAAATAAGCTTCAGCTTGAAGATAGATATTTTTAATGAAGGCTTTTCCTATTTGGGTCCCTTTTCGACTTCCAGCGCCCCCATGTAAAATAAGTTTGGGCTTCATGATGACCGATTTCCCAAGCGCATCCCTCGATACCAAAGATATTTTATATATTCAGATAGGGCCAATTTTAATCCGATCGGACTTACCCACCAATCGTCTAAATTAAAGTTATCTGTTTCAATAGGGTACGGAATCACTTCAATATTTTCAGGAAAAATAGATTCAAAAATATAAAGGGCACGCTGCATATGATAGGTAGACGTCACCAAAACAATGGCGTCAATTCCATGCTCGATGCAATAGGTTCTTGCATAAAGTGCATTTTGATACGTACTTTTTGAAATTTTTTCTAAAACAATTTGATTGCGATGGGTCTTTTGAATAGTGCCACTTCCAAAAATGGCTTCTAAACTTACATTTTCTTCAACGCCTGCAATATAAAGCAGTTTAATTTGTGTTGTCTCTAAAAGCTTAAGCGCCGTTAGAAGCCGCCCTTTTCCCCCTGTTAAAGCCACAATGGCGCCGGCATGGGATATTTTTTGACTTCTAATTTTATAAAACCCTTTTGAAAACCGTAAAAAAGAAATTAAAAAAATAAAAATGAAAAGGGAAGAAAGGGAGATAAAAAATTTCTTCATTTAGGTCCTCTCAATTGAAATCACGCCATCAATACTTTGCATCGCCTTCATCACCATTTGTAATTGTTCTAAATCCAAAAGCTCGACTTCAAAAATACAAATCGCCTTTTTATCGCGTGTGGTTTTAATTTGTGCTTGAGAAATATTAATGTTCCGGGTTGTAAAGATTTTACTCATTTCCACCAAAAGTCCTGCTTCATCCCGACAGACGACCTTCAGACGGATATGATGTTTTACGCTTTTTTCTTCTAAATCCCACTCCACATCAATTTTTCGATCGGGATCACTGGCCAGCATTTTTTGGCAATCCGCCTGGTGGACCGATACCCCTCTGCCCCGTGTCACAAACCCCACAATGGGATCTCCCGGCAAAGGATTGCAACAATTGGCAAAGCGAACCAAAACATCTTCTTCCCCTTTAATTTTAATGGCGCTTTTTGCCTTAGATTTCCGGGCAGCTTGTTTAAAAATACGCCCCAAAATGGATGGTTGTTCCTCTATTTTTTCCAAAGGTTGTTCTGGCATGAGTTTTTGAAGAATTTGATTGGGATGAACCAACCCATATCCCACAGCCGCCAAAAGCCCCCCAACATCTTTATACCCAATATCTTTTGCACCTTTTTCAAAGGCTTCCGTTTTTAAAAGCTTTGTGAAATTAAGTTTTTGTTTTTTAAACGCCCGGTCGCAAATGGCTTTGCCCAGTTCAATGCCGCGCTCTCTTTCTTGCCCACGAATAAAACCACGAATTTTGGCCTTGGCTCGAGATGTATTAACAAAAGTGAGCCACTGTTTATTGGGACGTTTTTCATTCCCCGTTAAAATTTCAACGGCATCTCCGCTTTTTAATTTATAACGAAGTGGCACAATTTTCCCATTCACTTTGGCACCCATGCACCGGTGCCCCACATCTGTATGAATCGTATAGGCAAAATCCACAGGCGTGGATCCTTCTGAAAGCTCAATCACTTCGCCAGTGGGCGTAAACACGTAGACATCGCCTGGCATCAAGCCCAATTTCATGGTGTCTAAAAATTCCGAGGAATCCGGCATGTCTTTTTGCCATTCCAAAAGCTGCCGAAGCCACGTAAACCGCGCGTAGTCCTTTTGACTCACACCGCCCGACTTATATTCCCAATGGGCGGCAATCCCTTCTTCTGAAATTTGATTCATTTCTTGTGTTCGAATTTGAATTTCAATTCGATCTCCATCCGGACCAATGACTGTCGTATGGAGCGACTGATAAGAGTTTGCCTTGGGCATGGCAATAAAATCTTTAAACCGTCCGGGGACAGGCTTCCAAACAGAGTGAATGATACCCAAAGCTTCATAGCATTCAGAAAGCGAATTGACGATAATGCGAAAGGCAATCACATCGTAAATTTGTTCAAATTCCAAATTCCTGGCTTCCATTTTTTTAAAGATACTATAAATATGCTTTGGACGCCCGGCGACTTCAAAATTTTTCATGTCATTTTTTTCTAATTTTTCACGAATCACTTGCAAGGTTCGTTCAATTTTATCTTGCCGATCCATCCGCGTTTGCTTAATTTTTTTAGAAATTTTCTGGTAGGCTTCTGGATTTAAATACTTGAGCGACAAATCCTCAAGCTCCATTTTCATCCATCCAATCCCGAGCCTGTTTGCAATTTGCGCATAAATATCCAAGGTTTCTTGTGAAATGCGCGTTTGCTTTTTGGGAGGGAGGTGCGAAAGCGTACGCATATTGTGCGTTCGATCGGCAAGCTTGATGAGCATCACACGCATGTCTTTCGCCATAGCCAAAATCATTTTTCGAAAGTTAGAGGCTTGTTTTTCATGAATGTCTTTAAATTTAATTTTAGAAAGTTTTGTAACACCATCGACAAGCTCCGCAATTTGCTTTCCAAACTCTTTTTCAACCATTTCAAAGGTTGCCTGGGTATCTTCAATGGTATCGTGCAAAATGGCAGCAATAATAGAAGCCATATCCATGTGCAGCCTACATAAAATGAGAGCCACTTCAATGGGATGCTCAATATAGGGCTCCCCCGAAGCTCTTTTTTGTCCCGTATGTACCCTTGAGGAAAAATCTAAGGCTTTTTGAACCAGTGTTAAATCGGCATCTGGATAGTAACTTTGGATGGCATGTTTTAAGTCTTCAAAACCCTTATGCATGTTTTTTATTTTTTTGAATCACCTGCATGAATACCAATAATCTTGATCAAATCATTTACAGCGCGCTCTAAATCATCGTTTACAATTTCAAATTCATAGTGCGACGCTTCTTTTAATTCCAATTCGGCAATTTTTAAACGCTTGGAGATGGTCTCTTGCGTATCGCTCTTTCGGTCGACCAATCTTTTTTTAAGTTCTTCAAAGGATGGCGGGTGAATAAAGATCGTCACAGCATCTGGAAATTTTTTTTTTAATGTTTTGGCGCCTTGGATATCCACGTTGGCCAAGACATGAATGCCTTTTGAAAGTGTAGACTCAATAAATCTTTTAGACTGCCCATACAATGCCCCATGGACATTGGCCGCCTCAATAAAATCGCCATTTTCTTCCATGTGTTCAAATTGCGTTTCTGTTACAAAAAAATAATCTTTACCTTGTATTTCATTGGGTCTGGGAGGACGCGTGGTATACGAAATAGAAGCCTGAATGTCTTTAACCTGTTTTAAAACCTTTTGACATAAAGTTGTTTTTCCCGCGCCCGAGGGTGCAGAAATAATAAATAATTTTCCCTTACTCGACATTTTGAATTTGCTCTCGTATTTTTTCTAAAAGGCTTTTACAGGTAACCACACACTGCGTCACATTGGATTCTTGAACTTTTGATCCAATAGTATTGATCTCTCGATTCAGTTCTTGCGTTAAAAACTCTAAGGTCTTGCCAATCGGCCCAGGGGTTACCAGCGTGTGTTTAAATTGATCAAAATGACTGCTTAAACGCACCAACTCTTCTGAAATGTCAGATCGACTCACCAAATAGGCCACTTCTTCGTGGAGTCTCGCCACATCTAATTTTTGATCTCCCAGGTATTCTTGAATACGCGTTTTCAGACGTTTTTCGTAAACCTCAGACAATGCTTTCGATTGTTTGAGTAAAACTTGAACTTCATTTTGTAACCCCTCTAAAAGACTCATTAAATTTTTTTGAAGCGCTTGCCCTTCTTTTGCTCGCATTTTTAAAACTTTTTGCGCACATTGGCCAACCGCACGCCACAAAACGTCATATGAAAGTGCCTGTGCACGCTCTTCGCTCGTGGTTTTAAAAAATTGGGGTTGCCCCAAAAGATCTGAAACTTGAACTTTCCCTTCTAAAGCGAATTTTTTTTTCGCTTTTTGAATCGATTGGAGATAGGCTTTTAAAAGGTCTTCGTCCAATGCAATGCGCGTCGCAGTTTGTTTGGACTGCTTATCTCGAAAAATACTCAGTTCTACAAATCCGCGGTGAAATATTTTTTTCAGGTCCTTTGAAAAGCTGGATTCAAAAAGAGTGTATTCCGAAGAAGATCGATATTTTAAATCTAAAAAACGATTATTCAGGGTTTTCAGTTCTATTTGAAGGCGATGCCCCTTGATATCGCATTCCTGCCTTCCAAATCCTGTCATGCTCTTCATATAAGAACTTTAACAAAATGCCTGAATTTTGTCGACCAAAGCTGCATCTTGCCCCCCGATCCATTGAATCTGAGCGTCCCTTCGAAACCAGGTTAATTGTCGCTTGGCCAATTGCCATGTAGAAAACCCAATACGTTCTTTCATTTCTACCAGGGGCATTTTACCTTGTAAATGTAAGATCGCTTCTTTGTATCCCACACTTTTCATGGGTTTTAAGTGAGAGGGGTATTTTTTTACAAGCTCAGAAACTTCATCTAAAAGTCCCTCAGAAATCATATTGGAGGTTCTCTGTTCAATATTTTTTAAAAGATGTTCTTTTGAAACTTCTAAACCTATTTTTTGAATTTTAAATTTTGGTGTTTGGGGCGCTTGATTTAAAAATTTTGAAAAAGGAATACCACTTGCCCGATACACTTCCATCGCCCGAATAAGACGATAGGTATTTTGAATAGGAACTTTTTGGGACAGTTCGGGATCGATGGTTTGAAACTCTGCATACAAGGCCTCTCTTTCTTTTTCGTCTTGAACTTGGGCTTCAAGCTCCGCTCGAATCTGTTTCGGAACGTCTGGCACCTTCACCATTCCTGTTTCCAGGGCTTTTAAGTAAAATCCCGTGCCGCCCACCAAAAGCGGAATCTTGCCTCGGCTCTGAATATCTTGAATGGCTTTTGTCGCCTGCTGACAAAAATCAAAAGCGCTAAACGTATCTTCGGCATGGATGACGTCGATCACATGATGCGGCACCAAAGTTCTTTGCGGTAAAGTCGGCTTGGCAGTTCCCACATTAAATTCCCGATACACCAACATGGAATCCACACACACAATTTCGGCATTCAATTTTTGCGCAACAGCGAGGGAAATATTTGTCTTCCCACTTGCTGTAGGGCCTACAATGGCTAAGAGATTCATACCGTTTTATATGATGTAGATTCTTTTTTCGCAATGTGCAGCTACAGCTGCATTTTCTGAAACGTTTGTTGAGCTCGGTAGAGGTTGTGGCTTTGACATAGAAGCCTGATATTTTCTGGCGTTGTCTGTCCCCCTAAAGCAAACGGATGGATGTGATCGTAGTGAAGTCCTGCTTGCTCGGTGCAGGCTTTCCCATTTTTCCCAACATAGGTACACATGCCTTGGTCTCTCAGCCAAACCTCTTTTTTGAGGGCTGTAGAAAGATAGCGGGGATTTGTTTTAAAGGGCTTGGGTTTGGGCAGATTGGAACGATAAGCAGCGCCCTTATTTTCAATTGTCTCTCCCTTTGTTTTTGCCTCGGCTTTCTGTGCCATTCTTTGGAACTTTCTTTGGGGATCTTTTTTTTCTAATAAAAGATCGAGCGCTTCATTTAAAATATCTTCCAATTTCCCTTTGGGATATTTATGGCGTAAGATCTGTTTTGCCCTTTCAATCTTTTTTGCCACAGCTTCATCCACCACACATTCCAACTTCACCCTTCGAATTTCAATGACTTGGGTATGGGATTCCACCCGATCGGAGGCTTTCACTGCCACGGTGGCAGTAACTTTTTTAGGCAGATTAGAAGGCGCTTCTTTGAAGGACAGACTTTGCGGGGGACAGGTTTCCTTAGAAGGCATAGGGACAGTGATCTTTTTTTGAATCACAGGTAATCTTCGAATCTTATCTTGTGTTTTTTCAATTCTGGAAAACTGCGTATCTAGAAAGTATTCTATTTCTTGCTTTGTTTTTCCAATAGCCGCTTGAATAAGCATTTTGCCATTCTTCGGAGTTACATGGGGATAAATTAAGCAAATTGCCACAAGGTTCAGTTTTTCTGATTTGAATAAATCTATAATTTCTGGAAAGTAAAGGGAGAGCTTTGCAGCTTGAATCCTCCGAAAAGCAGCGCTACCGGAATAATGGTATTCTTTTTGAAGAAAAGAAAAAAGAGATGGATGGCCAGATTGGGCATAAAGCCGTCTTTGATGAATCTGCGCCAAGTGTAAAATTAAATTAGCAATACTTTCTCGTTCTTCCCGTACCATTTTTGAAAAACCATTTAATACCTCTGTGTCTGTCAGCGTGTTTAAACCTGTCTTAAGTGTATGCATGATCTTTGTCCTCCTTTTAGATTCTGGTGAAAAACCGTCATTCTGAGCGCGAAGCGCGAAGAATCCCGACGGGATCCTTCAGCCCTTCGGGCTTCAGGATGACATCTTTTAAATTAAAAAGACTATACCACAGGTTTTTAAAGCCCCAGGCGATGAATAGAGAAACAAAAACTTAAAAATGTTTAATTTTCATTCAAAAGTTTTTTAAACAAGAAAAAACGAAAGCATGGGCTTATAACGCGCTTTTAGAGGGCGATATCCAGAAATTTGAAAATGGAAAAAATGGCCTGTTTTGAGATGTGTCAAGAACTTTTTTTATTTTTTCAAAGTTTTTTCTAAATACCTGAAATCAAAAAAAATGGCTGGACGGAGGGGGGTCGGAAACCCGTCCATTTTTTTCAATGAAATCCATGTTTTACATTGCATTGCAAAAAATGTTTGTTATTTTATGCGAAACCTAAGAAGATAAGGAGTCTTATATGAACGATAATCAAACATTAACAGTAGGAACATTTAAACAGCTCTTTAAAGAAATGTTTACGGAGATGTTCAAAGAACAATTCAAAGAACACTTTCACAAAGAGTTCCACGTAGCGTTCCACAAAGAGTTCAAAATAGCCATTCAAGACGAGCTCAAAGGATTTGCAACAAAAGAAGATCTCAAAAGAGAACTCAGCGCTTATGCAACAAAAGAGGATTTGAAACAAGAACATAAAAATCTTAAGAAAGAAATTGAAGGAACCCTGTTTTCACATTTTCACACAAAGGCTGAAATTGATAAAAAATTGAATGAGGTCAGACGCTGGACGGTAGGCGCAGTTGATAATGCAGCGAAGAAATTTGAAGCCTCTACAGAATCTTATCGAAAAGATTTCCATGCTGCGGTGGATGGCTATCAAAACGTTTTTGAAAATTATGAAAATCTTCAAACAAGGGTCGCAAAACTTGAATTACAAAAATAAAAAATTCAAAGATAAAAAGGTCTCAGTTCGCTTTCTGACAGATTATTTTTATCGTGAAAAAGGCCATTTTTGCATGGATACGACCCTTTCTTTTTTTGATTTTCTACGAGAAAACCCCCAAAAAACAGAAGAAGTCTTATTAAAACTTTTATGGGGTAAAAATCCTTACCTCATAGAACGTTCAACTTGGACATTGGGACATTTAAAAATAAAACGTGCCATCACCCCTTTAAAATATATTGTTTTAGATCCAAAACAAAATATGTCTCTACGTCAAACCGCGCTCATCAGTCTATTTTCTCTCCTCCCCATAGACTTAGATAAAATTCTCCTGGAAATATTTAGTTGTCCAAATGACTTGGATTTAAAGAAAACGGCCATTGAACAATTGGTTTGGCATCACTTTAGCGAGTCCAGATACCATATGCATGTTTTAAAACATCTCAATAGCCCAGATCGATCCATGCGCTTGGCATGCTATCGCTACATCTCTCGTTTTAAATTTAAAGAAACAAGGGACATCCTCCAAAGTCTCTTGTTCGAAGAAAAAGATCCCTTTATGTGCGCAGAAATCTTACGAACTTTGGCAAAGTTAGGCATATCCGATCGAAAAATAATTCAATTTATTTTTAGACACCTAAACTCAAAAGACTCATATTTAAAAAGCGCTGCCACGTATGCCTTGGGAGGCATTCAAGTCCCTTCCTATCGCTCCACAATTACGCGCACATTAAAAAAACAATTTCATGTTCCAGAAACCCAACGAGCTGCCATCGAAGTCATGGGCACCCTAAAAACCGCCCCAAAGTCTTTAATTTCGAAAATTAAAAAACTAAAACACGCGAAAGATCCTTATTTAAGATTCACCGTAGACCATACCCTTCGCCAACTTGAATCCGCATCTTTGCTTAACGCTTAAACTTTTTTTCAATCTCTGAAATTGGAATTTTGTGCAAAAATGGCCGGCCATGCGGGCAATGCGGTGCTGTTTTGAGTTGAAAAACTTGGGTGAGGAGCGATTTGGCTTCCAGTGGATTGAGCGCTTCATTTGCGGTTCTGGCCAAATGACATGCCAGGGTGGCTAAAAGCTTATCTAAAAACTGCTCTCCGAAAGAAGATTTTGGAAGCTCCATCAGTTCTTGCACGATGGATTGTAAAAGCTTTACACTTATTTTTTCTTGTAACAGTGCGGGAACGGCTTTTACCAAAATGGTCTGCCCACCGAAAGGTTCCAGCTCAAACCCAAAGGCTTCCAGTTCGGGTTGAATTTGATCCAACATCGCCATTTCTTCTTGAGAGAGTTCTAATTGCAGGGGGATCAATAAGCTTTGTTTTTCAAGTTTTTGGGTCTGCCAGTCTTTTTTAATTTTTTCAAATAAAATGCGCTCGTGTGCTGCATGCTGATCCATAAAAATCACTTCACCCGACTTTTCACATACAAGATAGCTATTTTGAACTTGGCCAAGGTAGGTGAAATCCCCTTCAGGACCGGCAATCAGCCTTGCCTCACGACTTGAATGATCTGTCTGAATGCCGCCTCGGAGGTCGTTTGGATTGGATGCTTGCATCCATCCTGGGGAACGAAAG
>MGRI01000008.1:11912-12927 GCA_001798105.1 Deltaproteobacteria bacterium RIFCSPHIGHO2_02_FULL_40_11 | reverse complement strand
ACCACCAACGCAAAAATAAGTGAGGCTTCCATGCCTAAAAGGAGCCGGGCAATCATGACCGCGGCTGCAACCGGAACCAGGTAAATAAAGGTAGAAACAGGCAGCCACAAAACTTTTTCTGCAATGGCGCCCGTTGCAAATAGGTAAACGCGGCATACCAAAATGGTCACAAACATTAAAACACCCAACATTAAAATATCTTTTTCAGAAGGTTTAAAACGCGTAAAATTTAAAAGGGAATATCTCGATAAAATTTGGAAGAAAAAGAAAAAGAAAAGGGTCAGAAATAAAACGTAAAAACCAGGGCTTTGCTCTGTAAGCTCTTTTTGAATTCCTCTTAAAATAATTAAATGCCGCTTTTCAACTGTTTCATCTTTTCTTAAAATAACGTCATTTTTTTTAACTTGTATAATAATAGGTTTAATTTGTTGAGCCGCCTGTTCTTTTCGAACCCGGGTTTCTTCTTTGTTATAAGAGATATTGGAATAAAGAAGTGCTGCCGCCAACTGACCGATCAACTTAATGCGCTGGGGGGGATAGCCTTTATAAATTTTAGGGGTGCCTTTTTTTACCAGGGTTTTCGCATCGAACGTATCTAAAATATTTCCAAGCTCTTCATAAACAAACTCTTCTTTGGAATCCACATTTCGAACGACAATCCCTTTATGAATTTCCGGTTCTAAAATATTTTTTTGAGAAATAACGTACTTATTTTTGAGTAAATTCAGAAGTTTTAAAGTTGTCCAAAAAATACCCCAATCAAACTTGGCTTTCACCAAATATGAAAAAACAGAAGTTTCCACCGGCAATTCCAGATATTCTTCAAACTCATGTTTTGCTTTTTGAAAACCAGCTTCTGTGTGAATCACACTAGCATCGGTTTGAACATATTCTTTTTTCATAACTTCAAAGGCTTTGGAGAGCTTTTTTGCCACTTTGTCATAGTGCTGAGGGTCATAATCAAAAATAGATCGCGACTGGCGTTCAGCGGCTTCTTTCACTTTAAACGTCGCCA
>MGRI01000008.1:0-11839 GCA_001798105.1 Deltaproteobacteria bacterium RIFCSPHIGHO2_02_FULL_40_11 | reverse complement strand
TTCAGGGACCGTAAATCTGGGGGTTAAGAGCACCGAGACCATAAAAGACAAAAAAACAAGGTACAAACTGGTCTTAAAACTCATCTTGGGAAGAGGAGATTTCTTCTTTATTTTCAATAACTTATCGATGTCGTCCGACGTATTTTGTGTGTATTGAGATCTCATACCTATAACCTTATCGGCCATCTGCCCCGATTCAATGAATCATAAATGCTGCATTTGATTGTAAAATGATCTGAGATTGATTTAAACTAAAAACACTATGAAAATCAAAATCTTAGGCTGTGATGGCGGAAGCCTCCCAGGTTTTTCTTCTGTATCGTTTTTGATCAATGACCATCTGGTTTTAGATGCGGGCTCCATCACCACAAAGCTCAATATGAAAGAACAGCTTAAAATCAAACATGTTTTAATCACACACAGCCACTTGGACCATATCAAAGACCTCTGTTATTTGGCAGACAATGCTTTTTTATCGGGCAGATCTTCCGCGATTGAGATTATTTCTTCGGAAACCATTTTAACCGATATTGAAAAACATCTTTTTAATGGCATCATTTGGCCCGACATGAGCCAAATTCCGTCTACAAAAAATCCCACTTTAAAATTCCGATCCATTAAAGGAGAAATCCAACTTGGGGATCTAAAAGTAAAAGCCATTCCCGTTGCGCACTCGCACGCAGCATTGGGGTATGTGCTTTGGGATAAAAAATCAGCCATCATTGTAAGTGGCGACACAGGACCCACAACGGAATTTTGGGAAATTGCAAATCAAACTTCAAATTTAAAGGCGATTTTTCTGGAAGTCTCGTTTCCAAGTAGCCTGGAAGACATTGCGTATAAGAGCAGACACTTAACACCAGCAACTGTTCTCAAAGAAATCCGAAAATTGCATACACCCCATATCCCCATTTATCTCTACCATTTGAAACCTTTGTATGCCAAAAAAATACAATCGGAAGTTCAGGCGTTTAAACACAAGCAGCTTAAATTTTTAAAAGCATCGAAAATATTTCAATTCAAATGAAAAAAATTTTTAAAATAAACGTTTTTTCGCTTTCGCTGCTCATCACGCTCCTTTTGCTTTGCCTTACATTTCTGACAGAATTTTTTCCAAATCGGTTCTCACTTTTAAGCTCTATTGCTCTAAAATCCATGGTTGATGCAAAGTTTCAGGTCCGCGGCCCCAGAGAATTGACAGAAAATATTGTCATTGTCTCTGTGGATGATAAAAGTATCGAGGAACTTGGCAGATGGCCCTGGAAAAGAAGCCTGATTGCAGATGAATTGAAAAAAATTGCCCAAGGAAATCCTAAAACCATTGCGTTTGATATGGTTTTTTCAGAACCCGACCCCACCGCACAAGCCCAAATTTTTCAAGATTTAAAAAAATCTTACACGAGATCCAATGAAAACAATGGGTTTTATAAAATTCTAGAACAAGAAGCCAAAAAGGCAGACACAGACAGGCATTTTTCATCTGTCATTCAAAAAATAAATCCAAATAGCCCCATTGTCTTAGGATACTTTTTTTATTTTAATAAAAATCAATTCCAAGATTTAAAATCAGATTGGGAAGCGCAATTTCAGCATATTTTTGATTCCAGAATCACTGCAAAGATATCGACGGTTCGAACACCACCGGAAGAAATTCCAACCGGATTGGGTGCAAAATCCAGTATTGAAGCCTACGCCAAGGCCACGCCACACCATGCTTTTTTTGATATTGCAGCAGATGTAGATGGTGTCATTCGAAAAAGCCATCTCATTGGAAAATATAAAGATACGCTCTTTCCATCTTTTGGATTAAAAACAGTAGCGCTTGCAACAGGCATGGATATTGTTGTTCAGTTTGATCAATTTGGAATTAATCATATCTTTTTAGGAGAGGACATCATTCCCACCACAGATAAGGGCGAATTTTGGATGAATTATGCAGGCCCCGGCCACACCTTTCCCTATGTAAGTTTCTATGACCTTTATAAAAATAAAATTGACCTCAAAAAGACATTTGAAAACAAAATTGTCTTGGTTGGGGTTTCGGCCAAAGCTGTCGGAGATCTTTTGGTTTCCCCGTTGGATAGCGCCCATCCAGGAACAGAAATCAATGCAACCATCATTGAAAATATTCTTCACCAAAATTACCTACTTCGCCCATCCCATGCCATTTTCTACGAACTTTTATTTATACTCATTGTGGGGATCATTTTAGGAATTCTTTTTCAATTTGTAGGGGCTTTAGTTTCGGCTAGCATAACCTTGGTTTTACTTTTCGCTTATCTTTTTGGTGACTATCATTTTTTATTTTTAAAAGGTATTTTAGCCAACTCATTTTTTCCGGCACTCCATTTACTTTCTATTTTTATTACAGCCAATGTGTATAAATATTTTGTTGAAGAAAAGAAAAGTAGAGACATTCGAGAAGCTTTTCAACATTATGTTGCCCCAGCCGTGGTGAACGAAATTTTAAAAAAACCAGACCAATTAAAACTTGGCGGCGAAAAAAGAAGATTAACCGTTTTATTTTCAGATATTCGAGGGTTTACAACCATTTCTGAAAGTGTCGGTGATCCAGAAAAATTGACACGGCTTTTAAATATTTACCTATCCAAAATGACACAAATTATTTTTGATAAAGGCGGCATGCTGGATAAATATGTGGGAGATGAAGTCATGGCAGTGTATGGGGCCCCGCTCATGACACAAGATCATGCGCTGAAAGCCTGCCAAACGGCCATTGAAATGATTGAAGCACTTTTAGACATTCGAAAAATTTGGAAACAAGAAGGTGTTTCGAACCTCAATATTGGGATTGGCATCCATACAGGTGAAATGATTGTTGGCAATATGGGATCTGACCGCATTTTTGACTACACCGTCATTGGAGACAATGTTAATCTGGGCTCCAGGCTCGAGGGCAGCACAAAACAATATGGCACCCATATTATTATCAGTGAAGACGTTCAAAAAGAAATTGGGGGAAATCTCTTATGCCGCGAACTCGATTTTATTCGGGTTCAAGGCAAAACCAAACCCATCCGCATTTTTGAACTTTTGGTGTTTGCACCCAAAGAGTATCAAGATTTATTCGATTTTTTTGCAAAAGGATTGTCTTTATATCGACAAAAAAATTGGAAAGAAGCTGCCTCCATGTTTAAGATACTGACCCAGCGATTTCCCCTGGATGCACCTTCTCTTATCTTTTTAGAACGATGTGAAGTGTATCAAGAAAACCCGCCCCCTCAAGATTGGGACGGTGTTTTTACAATGACAACCAAATAACGGGTAAAACTTAGGCCGCCTTTTTCATTTCCCGCATCGATTCATCAAACGCAGTTACTTGATTCCTGCCATGTTCTTTGGAGTGATACAGCGCCATGTCTGCATCTTTTTGAAAATCTTTCCATGTTTTTTCAGGATGGTCTTGAAAGTTTGCGATCCCAATACTAATGGTCACAGGTATTTTTTTGCCTTCGTAGATAAATTCTTTGTTCGCCACGGCCACGCGAATCCGCTCGGCTGAAGCTGCCGCTTTTTTCACATCTGTTTCTGGCATACACACCACAAACTCTTCTCCCCCATATCTCGCGAATACATCGGCAGATCGAATACTGTTTTTTACAGTCGCTGCTAAGTTTTTCAAAATAAAATCCCCCGCTTGGTGGCCATAAGTGTCATTAATCTTTTTAAAATGATCGATATCAAACATCAGAAGCGCCATATCGGTTTGATACCGTTTCACCCTGGCATATTCTGTTTCCAGCCATGCTTCTAAATAGCGACGCATAAAGGCTTTGGTGAGGGCATCATAAAACGCCATATTGTACAGCTTGGCATTATCAATGGCCACGGCCACTTGGTTGGCAAAGGCCGTAAAGAGCTCTTGATCTTGAAGAGAAAAGTCCTGGCCTTGTTTTTTATTGAGCGCCTGTAACACGCCAATCGTTTTGTCTCGACTCTTGAGCGGCACACATAAAATCGATTTGGTTTGAAATTTTGATTTTTTATCGACAGCTTTTAAAAAATAATTTGATTTTGAAACATCATTTACAATGAGAGGTTTCCCACTTTTACACACATGGCCTGCAATGCCTTGATCCGCTTTAATTCGAATTTCTTTTACCTTCTCACTGCCCCCTTCAATGGTTGAAAAGTAAAGTTCATTGGTATTGGGATCCAAAAGCATTAAAGAACTTGCTTCAGCATCCATGACTTCTTTAATGGCCTTCATAATGAGTTGTAGCAAGTGATCCAAATCTTGCGTTGAATTAATTAAGGCCAACGTATCCATCATTTTATACATTTTTTGAATGATATTTTGTTCAGATTGCTTTGACATTGTCCCCCCTGTCATTCCCGCGAAGGCGGGAATCCACGTCATATCAACATACGTACAGCTATCTTTTATTATACTTTGGAATCTAGAAAATTCAATCTTGCTATGATTAAAATTGCATTAAAATTCATGTAAAAATTACATCTCTGTATATTTTTCTATTCCTAAAATTTACACCAAACTTTAAAAAACCTACTCATTTCAATAAGATAGAAATTCTTATCTTTTGGCATACCCCTTGCTGTGTAAGAAGTGGCAGATGAAGCCAACCCTCAAAATATTCCTGATCTTACTCCTATGGGTCCCTGTCTATTTAAGCGCCTATTCTGTCCCCACACCTGCAAAAGATGAGCTCATTACAGTATTACTTTCAGATGAGCAATTGAATGCTTTGATCTCAAAGAAAAACTATGGAAGCCCCTCTTCCCCAAATGGCGTGTGTTATGGCATGGATCGCACCAATTATGCCCTTTTAACACAGATTCATTTTGAACCTGGATATCGAGACACAGCCAGTGTCATTGAAAATAAAATTTTAACGGCCTATCGAAATAATGCTCCCCAAAATATCCACGGATTTAAAAACTTAAAAGAGTTTACAGAAACAATGGAAAAAGGTTGGGATAAATTTTACAACCCCTTAAGACGCGCGGTTGAACAAATCCAGAATGAACAAAATCCTTTTTCAAATGCCTATAAAATGCTCATGCGGACCAAAAGAATTCTGTACCATGGAACGGACGCGATTACCGCAGAAAGTAAAGCGCTCATGTATTACCTTACAGCCAAGTCCCCGGTTTCAATTGGTATTTTTAATTGGGGGATTGGCCACGCTTTAACGGTTATTGGGTTTTCACAAAAATTAGATCAATTGGGAAATCGTTTTATCGATACATTTTATGTTCTAGATTCCAATACTCCCTGGGAAGTTCAAAAATTAACCATTCGAAAACAAGATCCCGGAACCTCTCAAGAAAAAGCGTATTGGTATTATGAAGAATGGGAAGATGACGCTGTTTTTTCACCCTATGTTTTTTTAGTATTTGATTTTCCTACTGAGTGGGACAAAATTGTAGGGGACTCACGATTTGAATTTCATCAGCATCTTCATCCCGATCTTTTAGAAGACGCTAAAAAAATAGATCCCTTGCTTCTTACTTTTCGAGGATTCTAGCAGCTAAAATTCCTTTACAAATGGCTGCAATGGACTATGCTTCTAAACCAGAGGTGTACGCATGAAAAAACATATTTTATTTTTAAGTATTTTCATTTTATCCATTACATCTTCACTTTGGGCAGCACAAACCTTTCATGTCAAAGCAGATTTACGGTATGGCAAAGAGCATTTCACACCGGAACTCATCTTTAAAGAGGGTCAAGAAGCTTCGATTACCATGGATGGTTTCACCTTATCTATTTTGGCAAAATCTGAGAGTGAACGCAAAGTGGAACTCACGGTTACGCTTCAAAAAGGAAAGAATAGAATTGGCAAAGAAAGCGTTTCAACACATTTTAATAAGTCTGAGCTCCTTCATTTAGGCACACATCCCAATAAAGCCATCGTTTTTTTAAATATCAAAAAACAGTAAAGAGGATTTAAAGCTCAAGCATCCTCTTTTGAAGGGGCTTAATTTTATCGCGAAGCTTGGCGGCTTCTTCAAATTTTAATTCTTTTGCCAAACGTACCATTTCTTTTTTAAGCTTTTGAACTTCTTTTTCAATTTCTGCCCTGGAATGAAAGCTTTGGGTGGGTTCTTTCACCATAGAAACGGTTACGTAATCTTGTTCATAAACGGATCCAAAAACATCATGAATTCGTTTTTGAATCGATTGTGGGGTGATTTTATGTTTTTGATTATATGCCAATTGCTTTTCTCTTCTTCGACTCATTTCTGAAATTGCGTTTTTCATGGATCTTGTTGTTTGATCTGCATACATGATCACACGGCCTGCGATATTTCTGGAAGCTCTTCCACAGGTTTGAATCAGAGACGTTTCGGATCGCAAAAACCCTTCTTTATCCGCATCTAAAATGGCAACCAAGGATACTTCTGGTAAATCCAAGCCTTCTCTTAAAAGATTTACCCCCACCAAAATATCAAATTTCCCAAGTCTCAAATCTCGAATAATTTCAATTCTTTCCAAGGTATCAACATCTGAATGCAGGTATTTCACCTTCATTCCTTTTTCTTGATAATATTCTGTGAGATCTTCAGCCATTTTTTTAGTGAGTGTCACAACCAGCGTTCGTTCATTTCTAAGATTCACCTTTTTAATTTCCTCTAAAAGATCATCTACCTGTTTTTTGGCAGGTTTGATTGTAATTTCAGGGTCAATGAGCCCCGTTGGGCGAATGATTTGCTCTGTTACGTTTCCCTGGGCCTGTTCATATTCATAACTGGCGGGCGTTGCAGACATATAAATAACCTGGTTTGTCAGTTTACAAAATTCTTCAAAATTCAAGGGCCGATTATCCAATGCAGAGGGTAAGCGAAATCCATGCTCCACAAGGACTTTCTTTCTGGCTTGGTCGCCTCGATACATGCCCCCAATTTGCGGCACCGTCACATGGCTTTCATCAATCAATAAAAGATAATCTTTTTGAAAATATTCTAAAAGTGTTGGCGGGGATTCGCCTGGAGCTCTTCCCGTCAAATGCCTCGAATAGTTTTCAATGCCATTACAATAGCCAAGCTCTGTTAACATTTCTAAATCAAACTGCGTTCTAGATTGTAAACGCTGGGCCTCTAAAAGTAGGTTTTTTCCCTTCAATTCTTGAAGCCATTCTTTGAGTTCAAGTTGAATGTCAGAAATGGCGCGTTTTAAGTTTTCCTGTGTGGTTACATAATGGCTGCTTGGGAAAATTGAAATTTTTTGAATTTCATCTTGCTTTTCACCCCGAAGGGCATCGATCCAATACAATTTTTCAATTTCATCCCCAAAAAATTCAATGCGAATAGCCCGATCTTCTTGACTGGGTAAAAACACATCAATAATATCCCCTCTCACACGAAATGTCCCGCGGTGAAAATCAATGTCATTTCTGCGATATTGAATTTCAACCAAAGATCTTAAAAAATCATGCCGATCTAATGTTTGCCCCATTCGAAGATCCACACGCATCCTTTGATAACTTTCCGGAGATCCAATGCCATAAATACAAGACACAGAGGCTACAATTAAAACATCGCTTCGTTCCAAAAGCGCTTGTGTAGCCGCATGACGCATTTTATCAATTTCGTCATTAATGGCTGAGTCCTTTTCAATATATGTATCGGTACTGGGGATATAGGCTTCTGGCTGATAATAATCATAATAACTCACAAAATAATGGATCGCATTTTGAGGAAAAAGCTCTTTAAATTCTTGATAAAGTTGTGCAGCTAAAGCCTTGTTTGGCGCAATGACTAAAGTGGGCCTTTGTATGCGCTCCACCACATTTGCCATGGTAAATGTTTTCCCAGATCCCGTAACGCCTACCAAAACCTGATGTTTTTTGTGATCAAAAATGCCCTGGGATAAGACTTCAATGGCCTGAGGCTGGTCTCCTCTAGGCTTAAATTCACTGACAAGTTTAAACTTTGACATTCCAATCCGTGCCCAAAGGGCCATCCTCTAAAATGATGTTATTTTTTTTGAGATCTTCTCGGATTTGATCTGCTTTTTGAAAATCTTTTTCTTTTCTGGCCTGAGTACGATCTTGAATGAATTTTAAAATCTCTTTTTCCTGAAGCGGACTCAATAAATTTAAGAGTTTACCCCGTAAATCTTTTAGGAAAATTTCTGGCTCTTCCTGAAATAATCCAAAAATTTGAGAAAACTTCTCCATCGATTTTAAAAAAGTTTCAAAAACTTTTTTGCCTTCTATCCCCCAATGTTTTGGCTTTAAATCTTTTAAATAGGAATTTATGGCTCGAACACCCTCAAATACAATCCCAAAACTTTCAGCCGTGTTTAAATCATTCTCCATGGCTTGCTCAACTTTCTCCCACAGTTTCTCAACACTTTCTTTCAGTTTTATATTTATGGGATCTAAAGCTTTTGCTTCTAGCTTGAGTTGCGCTTTTACAAGCTTCAGTGTTTTATAAACACGTTCAACAGCAACCACACTTTCTTGAATCACGGGTTCTGAAAATTCTAATTCAGAGCGATAATGATTCGATAATAAAATAAATCTTAAAACCTCTGCCGGATACTTTTTTAGAAATTCATGCACCAAGATGACATTCCCCAAAGATTTTGACATTTTTTCTTTGCCAAATAAAACATGGGCATTGTGCACCCAATACTTTACAGGCACTTTTCCAGAACAAGCTTGGCTTTGCGCAATTTCATTTTCATGGTGCGGAAAAATTAAATCTACCCCACCCCCATGAATATCGAACGTTTCCGATAAATATTTTGTAGACATCACAGAACATTCCAAATGCCATCCGGGCCTACCTTTCCCCCAAGGACTCTCCCATGAAGGCTCCCCTTCTTTTGAAGGCTTCCATAAAACAAAATCGCCAGGATGTTTTTTATGTTTTGCAACTTCTACTCGAGCGCCCGCCACAAGGTCTTCCAGGGGTTTTTTGGATAAAAGCCCGTAATCTTTAAATTTTTGAATCTCATACAAAATTTCACCTTGGACCTCATAAGCAATTCCTTTTTGGATTAACGTTTGAATCATTTGAATCATTTCTTGAATATGGTCCGTCGCCTTGGGTTCTACGGTCGGATTTACAACATGGAGAGCTTTCATATCTTCATGAAATGTTTGCGTATATGTACTTACAATCTCTTGGGGGTCTTTATTTTCTGATGCGGCCCGTTGAATAATTTTATCATCAATATCTGTAATATTTCGGACATACGTTACATCATAGCCCTTGTATTTTAGATATCGAGACAGAACATCAAAAAATACCATGGGACGCGCATTGCCAACGTGAATCATATTGTACACCGTTGGACCGCATACATACAAAGTCACTTTATGGGGAAATAGCGGTTCAAACTTTTCTTTCTGACGTGTTTGCGTATTATAGAACGTTAAACTCATTTTAAAATGGAAAGTGTTTTTTCAATGCGTTTCTGACAAGAAGAAATCGGAAGTGTGGCATAAACCAAAACCATTTCAGGCCCTTTTAGTTTTCCAGTCAAAGCTGCGCGCTGGGTCCAAAATAATGTTTTTCCCTTTGCATCTACTTTTGTTTTCAGCTCTTTTTGAAGCGATTCAAAACCACTTGTATCTATTGTATCTGGGGCTGTGTACTTTGAAAGGAGCGCCTTTAATACCTCTAAAACTTTTTGAGCACTCTCTTTATTTTCTAAAAGAAACTTTGTTGACTCCTCATCCATTTGAAACTTTTCATCAAAAAAGATTTCAGCATATTGCCCCATTTGATCCAATCGCTCTAAATTACCACGCACATTTTCAATAATTTTTTGAAGCCAAGAGTCCTCTTTATCTTGAAGCAGAAGACCTGCCTTTTCCATAAAAGGCTTTGCAAGTTGTGTGATTTCTTCGATGGGTTTACTTCGGATATATAAACCATTCATCCATGTTAATTTTTGAACATCAAAAATACCGGGGCTTTTAATCAACCGATCAATGGAAAAGGACTGAATCATTTCGGTGCGTGTCATCACTTCCTTGTCGTCTCCAGGAGACCATCCTAAAAGGGCCAGATAATTAAAGAGTGCTTCTGGCAGATATCCCATTTTTTCATACTCTCCCAGACTCGTTGCCCCATGTCTTTTGGAAAGTTTAGATCGGTCCGGTGCTAAAATAATCGAAACATGCACATACTGGGGTGCAGGAAGCCCCAACTGGTTTAAAAGCAAAAGCTGTCTTGGGGTATTTGAAATATGCTCTTCGCCTCGAATCACATGGGAAATTTTCATTTCAGAATCATCCACAACAGATGCAAAATTATAAAGTGGCATGCCATCATTTTTTGCAATCACAAAATCCCCTACATTTTTAGGATCTACTTCTACTTTTCCACGAACCAGATCCTCAAATACAATGGACTTTGTTTCTTCAATTTTAAAACGAACCACAGACGTTCTGCCTTCGTTTTCAAATTTTCTTTTCTGTTCATCTGTGAGGGTTCGACATCTTCCCAAATAACGTGGTGTTTTTTTTCTTTTTAAGAGATCCTCACGCTCTGCCGCAAGTTCCTGTGGCGTGCAATAACACAAATACGTTCGTCCTTTTTGAGCCAATGTTTTTAAATGTTTGGCATACAAGTCCAAGCGTTCTGACTGGTAATAGGGACCAAATGGGCCATCTTTGAGTGGACCTTCATCCCAATCAATCCCTAACCATTTCAAATCTTTTAAAATGGCTTCTTCGTGCTCTTTTTTAGAACGCTCCCGATCCGTATCTTCAATTCGAAGAATAAAGGTTCCCCCATGGTGTCTTGCAAAAAGATAATTAAAGAGCGCCGTTCTGGCCCCGCCAATGTGAAGATAGCCTGTTGGACTGGGCGCCATACGGACTCGAATTTTAGCTGTTTGACTCATCTTTTAACAACTCCGACCTGCATAAATAACGCCATACTTCGTTCTCATTCGCTCAAGCGCTCAACGTACCATTAAGTACGCCTCGCGCTTTCGCTCATTGCGGCCTCGTCTGACATTATTTCTGCAGGTCTCTATTATATCCTCTAAACAAGGTTGCAAGGGCTTGCGCTGCAATGCCCTCACTTCTTCCAATAAAGCCCAATTTTTCAGCCGTTGTGGCTTTAATCGAAACCTGATCCACTGAAACTTTTAAAACATGCGCTAAGCGCTGTTTTATTTCTGAAATATAAGGCATTAGTTTTGGCGTTTCAGCCAAGACTGTTGCATCAATATGATTTATTTTATAACGACGTGCCTGAATCTTGTCTACGACTTTCTCCAAAAGATCTAAACTTGAAATATTCCGATAAGATTCATCTGTATCTGGAAAATGTGTTCCAATATCTCCCAAACTTGCAGCCCCTAAAATGGCATCGCAAATGGAATGGGTCAAAACATCTGCATCAGAATGTCCTTTTAAAGCCTTGTGATAGGGAATTTGAATGCCCCCCAGCGTGACTTGAGTGCCTTCTTGAAAGGCATGAATGTCAATGCCCATCCCCACGCGTACCACAGGAGAAGACGGATCTATTTGATTTGAAGTGCCATATAAATCTTCCGCAACTGTAATTTTTATATTTTGAACTTCCCCTTTTACGATTGTAACTTTTTCCCCAATCAATTCCAAAACAGATGCATCATCGGTTACTGGATGTTTTGTTTTTTGAAGGGATTCATATCCTTTCCAGATCAAATCAAACTGAAAAAGCTGGGGTGTTTGCGCAACACGTAAAACGCTACGGTCATGTGTTTTTTGTACGCTCTCCGCTTGAACTTCTTTGACGGTATCTGAAATTTCAAGTACGGGAATCACCGCCCCTTGATCTCTTTTTTGCCAAAGCCTTGTAAATAGCGCCTCTGAAACAAAAGGTCGTGCGCCGTCATGTATCC
>MGRI01000007.1:13295-15068 GCA_001798105.1 Deltaproteobacteria bacterium RIFCSPHIGHO2_02_FULL_40_11 | reverse complement strand
TTGGGCTAAAAGTTTAAGATAATGCTCTCTTTCAGCATGGTTTTGAGCTCTCTGGATTCCCGCTTTCGCGGGAATGACTACAGAACATTATATCCTGAAGTTTTAATATCGATCCTTCACTTCGTTCTGGATGACAATACAAGATAATAACCTAACTTAGTGATGTACACGAAGGAGATCCTCTCGGCCCTTTAGGCCTCGGGATGAAATGTGCCGAAGGCACATTTCAATCTATGAGAGAGTTCGAAGGAATGTGAATTCAATGCCAATAGTACCGTCTCTTTGATATGGGCTAGGATGGTTTTATAGAATCGCAGAAAGTTTTTTTATCAAGCTATCAAATGCCTCATCACAACTGGGAGCATTCACTATATCTTTGATAGCACTTATCCAGCCCATTTTAAGTAAGGTACGATCGATTTGTTTAAGTGTGCCTATTATCTCATTTGGCAGCTTATCTCCTCGATAGTGAAACGTTTGCTGAAGAGATTTTTTAAGTCGCTCTGGATCACATTTCGGAAGAAGTAGGTTTAAATCAAAAATATCTTTAGAGCGAGAATTCACATCGCCTCGCGTAAGAAGAGCATGAAGTTTTTCGGAAACGATTGTTTCAGCGGGGTATACTTTCCATGATAAATACCCTCCCCCCAATATAAATGGAGTTTCTATTTCTACCGGTGGCGGAGTAATGGGATCCCCTTTTCCAATATCAAGATTTATAAGCTGGGCTATCCTGACATCTTTTAATACTTCTCCAATGCCTGCCCTAAAAGAGAGCCTTAAACCCACATCTTCCCCTTGTGTTTTGAGATCAGAGGTTTTCTCTAGCCTAAACCACACGGCATCATCATGAGAAACCTCCGCTGCCATTTGAGCAGATTGGGCTATTAATTTTAAATCTCCCTGCTTTAATAAGGCATCCAGATCAATAGTGTAACGTGGAGAATCATAAACCCTTAGGCTCACATATCCTCCCTTAAAAATAAGATATTTAGAGAGCTCCGTGTCTTGAGTAAGCCGTACCACCAAGCGCTCCAGGAGAAATTCTGTTAAAATTTTTTGATAAGGAATCTTTAGTTTTTTGGCTACTGAACTTAATTTTGCGCCAATAGACCTAGCCTGATCTTTTAATGTTTTCATATGTTTCCTTGTGACTCTGGAATAAGGGTTTCCCAATATTTTTCAATAAATTTCACAAGACCCAATGCTTTTGCTTGTGCATGGATTTTTTCTAGTGTTGTTCGATGTTCTAAAAGAGCAGTCCTAGTTGCATGGAGAGCTGTCCTAAGACCTATTTTTGAAGCATAACGGAATGCCTCTACCAGAGTACGCTCTAAATTTGTAATACGATAGGCGCCATGATCTTCAATCCCAATCTTTGGATTTGTCTTTGTACGAAGGCATCTATACGTAGGATGTCTGGTTTTTCGATCATAGGGGACTAAAATCCAAACTCTTTGAGGAACCTCTTCAACAAGGTGATAGTGAAAAAGAGCCGTCATTCCTCCAATAACAGAGCCTGAACCAAACTTCATACATGCCACAACATAATCTCGCTCAACACCTTCTGGCGAAGAATCTGGATGTAAATAGAGACCACTTTCAACCCTTAGAATTTTGCCAGACGCCACCAGGCGTGAAAGAGAGGATTGCGAGATTCCCATTTTTTTAGCATCCTTGAGCTGAAAAATCCCTTTTCTTTTTAAGGGATCCAGCATCTTTGGAAGAACCGCAGGCCTCCCTCTGTGAGCTTGAGTCTTGTTTTTCATAAAT
>MGRI01000007.1:433-13226 GCA_001798105.1 Deltaproteobacteria bacterium RIFCSPHIGHO2_02_FULL_40_11 | reverse complement strand
AAGGAAGATCCCCGCGTTCGCGGGGATGACGTTTGGCGCAAAAAACCTATCAACTTACAAAATCTGTGTCAAGGAAAGCAGTATTCATAAACTGGTCGAGTGTTTCATGAAACTCCACCACACCCTCTGGATCCATACTCATGCGTCTTTCATCATAGGTATAGCCCACATCAAATGTAATCACTTCTTTCGTAGCATTGAGGTCTGAAACATAATCTGTGGCAATGGGTTTTTTCTTTCCCGCATAAACAAACATGGGAACTGCATATGTAAACCCTTTGAGATCTACAATTTCAATTTTCCCTGTGCGCACTTGCCCAGATGGGTCACCCTCAAACCGAAAAACAAAGTTATCGGCATTGGCTGTCACATGAATATGGGTATATTTTTCAGCGTCGTTTTCAATAAATCTTCGATAATACATTTTTTCATCCCAAGGATCATAAAAGACTTGGTTCCACATATCGATATGAATGCCACCCGTATTGTTCCAATATCCCGTAGAAGTATATTTTCCATCCGTTTCAAACGTGCCAATGGCAAACCCAAATTCACGATGAATAATTTCAAGCGTTCCATTTCGCTCTTCCACCTTATAATCTGCAAAAACAGGCAAAGTATCCTTTTTATAGTTTTGAAAGAGTTTTCGATGAAAATCCAGTTCATGCTTCCAATACAACGGACGATCATTCAAGTAATCCTTTAAGGATTCTTGAATTTTCCAAATGATGTCTTTATCTTTTTTAGTCACATAACTTGCCTTTAAAACAGATCGCATAAACCTGGATCCATTGTTCCATTGGTCATAAATTTCTGAAGGGCGAACCCAATAATAGTCCAAGAGCTTTCCCTGATTCCAATCGAATGTTTTCATAATATCTTCAGATGTAGCTGCAAAAGATGGGGTTGAATAAGACGCACACAACAATACAAAAAAGAAAGAAAGAATTACCTTCTTCATAAACGATACCTCCACGAAAACTCTATTCAATGCGTTTTATGAAGTCAAGAAGATCCCCGCTTCCGCGGGGATGACATCTCATTCCCATTCAATCGTCGCAGGTGGTTTGGAAGAAATGTCGTACACAACACGGTTCATTCCACGTACCTCATTAATAATACGATTTGAAATTTTGGCTAAAAGTTCATGCGGGAGATCTACCCAATCTGCCGTCATACCATCTGAACTTTTTACACACCGAATAGCGCATACATTTTCGTATGTTCTTTCATCGCCCATCACACCCACCGATTTTACTGGAAGAAGTACTGCAAAAGATTGCCATACTTGCTTGTAATAATTAGCCTTTTTGATTTCAGAAACCACAATGTCGTCTGCCAAACGTAAAAGTGCTAAGCCTGCTTGCGTAACCTCTCCTAAAATTCGAACGGCAAGCCCAGGGCCAGGAAAAGGTTGTCTGTCAATAAATTCAGATGGGATGCCAAGCTCTTGCCCCAGCTTGCGAACTTCATCTTTAAAAAGTTCTCTTAAGGGTTCAACGAGTTTTAAATTCATTTCTTTGGGTAAGCCCCCCACATTATGATGCGACTTAATGGTTTGAGACGGCCCTCCAGAAAAAGAAACAGATTCAATGACATCTGGATAAAGTGTCCCCTGCCCTAAAAATTTTGCTCCTTGAATCTTTTGAGCTTCTGCTTCAAAGACTTTAATAAATTCATGCCCAATGATTTTTCGTTTTTGTTCTGGATCTGTAATCCCTTTTAAAGCATTTAGAAATTGACTGCTTGCATCCACATAGCGCAGGTTCATGTGTTTTTGATTTTTAAATAAATTGATTACTTTTTTTTCTTCGTTTAATCTCAAAAGACCATTGTTGATAAAAATCGGTACCAACTGATCCCCAATAGCTTTTTGAAGCAACATGGCAGCTACCGTAGAATCCACGCCGCCACTGACACCCATCACAACTTTATTTTCTTGAACGCGATTTCGAACAGATTGAATCATGTGTTCCACAAAAGACTGCATGGTCCAAGAAGGTGTTGCATGACAAATCTGAAAAATGAAATTCTTTAAAATTTCTGTGCCTTGAGGCGTATGTGTTACTTCTGGATGAAACTGTACAGCATACAAAGGTTTTGTTTCGTGACACATGGCGGCTGCTGGAGAATTTTTAGAACGTGCAATAATTTTAAAACCCAAGGGCAATTTTAAAATACGATCACCATGACTCATCCAAGCTTTCAGAGGATTTTCTTTGGACAACCCTCTCCATAAAAGAGAATCCTCTACCAGTGTAACTTCAGCATTTCCGTATTCTCGATCCAAAGCTTTTTCAACTTTTCCGTGTAATTGATGCGTCATGAGCTGCATGCCGTAACAAATCCCCAAAATAGGCATCCCTAAATTATAAATTTCTGGATCAATAAAATGAGCCTTTGGATCTAAAACAGAGGCGGGTCCCCCAGAAAAAATAATGCCCTTGGGCTTTAATTTTTGGATTTCTGAAAGGCTTATTGCATAGGGACGAATTTCAGAATACACATTTTGCTCTCGAATACGCCTGGCAATGAGTTGCGTGTATTGAGATCCAAAATCTAAAATTAAAATGCCATCTTGAAGCGGGTTCATTTATGTTTCAATGCGATAATTGGGAGCCTCTTTGGTTACCAAAACGTCATGCACATGGCTTTCTTTATGACCCGATGGAGAGACACGCACAAATTTTGCTTTTTCGTGAAGCTCTGAAATGGTCCTAGCCCCCACATACCCCATGCCAGAGCGAATGCCCCCTAAAAGTTGATACACAGATTGCGAGAGTTTTCCCTTATACGGAACCATGCCTTCAATCCCTTCGGGGACCAGTTTTTCTAAAGGTGTACTTGAACTTTGCTGGTAGCGATCGGTACTGCCCATTTGCATAGCCCCCAGCGATCCCATCCCACGATAAACCTTATAGCTTCTACCTTGATATAAAACGCTCTCCCCTGGGCTTTCATCTGTCCCTGCAAATAGATTTCCAATCATGACAGAATCTGCCCCTGCTGCCAAAGCCTTGGTAATGTCTCCAGAATATTTGATCCCCCCATCTGCAATTAAAGGAATCCCCTTTTTTCTGGTTATTTGGATACACTCCATAATGGCGGTCATTTGGGGCATGCCACACCCTGTGACAATGCGCGTCGTACAAATAGAGCCTGGCCCCTGGCCTACTTTGATGGCATCGGCACCCGCTTGAATCAACTTTTCGGCTCCCTCCCCGCTTGAAACATTCCCAGCAATAATGAGTGCATTTTTAAAGTTTCTTTTCGTATCTCGAACAGCTTCAATAACATTTTTAGAATTTCCATGAGCGGTATCGATACATAAAACATCGCAGTGATTTTGAAGCAAAAGATGAATGCGTTCTTCGCGATCTTGAGACACGCCAACAGCTGCAGCTACCATGAGCCGACCAAAGCGGTCTTTTTGAGAATGGGGATAGTGAATCGATTTTTCAATATCTTTAATCGTAATCAGTCCTTTTAAATTAAAGGCGGCATCGACAACGGGTAATTTTTCAATGCGATTTTGATGCAAAATTTCTTTGGCTTGTAAAAGCGTTGTCCCTTCGGGGGCTGTAATCAGGTTCTGAGATGTCATCACATCTTGCACTTTTTGTTCTAGATTTTTTTCAAACCGAAGGTCACGGTTGGTTAAAATCCCCACCAACTTTGTGCCTTGGGTCACTGGGACCCCCGAAATATGATACTGCTGCATCAGATCCAAAGCTTTCGAGATTTTTTCATCTGGAGAAATGGTAATGGGATCTAAAATCATACCACTTTCAGATTTCTTTACTTTTTCAACTTCAAAGGCTTGCAGTTTAGGCGAGAGATTTTTGTGAATGACGCCAATCCCTCCCAGTCTGGCCATTGAAATCGCGGTTTTGGATTCGGTAACGGTATCCATCGCAGCCGAGATCAGGGGGATATTTAAAGTTAAATCTCCAGCCAGACGTGTTTTAAGACTGACGTCTTGGGGCAAAATTTCAGAGTGTTGGGGCACAAGCAAAAGATCATCAAAGGTTAAACCAAGGCTAAAACGCTGCTCTTTTGGGTCTTGTATGACTCGCATATGCTTAAAATTCCTTAAATGGGGTGCCCCAGAGTTCAGGGGCGATTTGACGGGTATTTGTACATAAAATAGGGGGAACTGTCAATCTGCTGAAGATTATTTTTTCTTTGAAAACTGCTGAATGAGAAGCTCTTGCATCATCATCAGCCATTCAATACGTTGCTCTGACGTAAGATGTTTTGCGTATAAAAGATTTTTTTGATCGAGTGGCGCCACATGCATTTTAAAGGGAAAATAGCTCTCTGGCGTACCCCACGTTATTTTAGGCTTTTTTAATTTTTTGGAGTGCTTTGACATCTTCTAAATCCTTAGGCCTGGCTGCCTCTTTTTTAAGGTGTATCAACTTATCGATAGATAGGATCGGACACTGAATACCAAATAAATTAATTTTTACGATGTCTTTATCTTCAACTTTCAGATCTTCTCGAAACAAAAGATCTACCACAAGGTATTCTTGTTTGCTTTGATAAAAGCTAATGGCTTTTGAATTTTTCTCATGGATAAGGTTTGAAAGTACTTTTGCATTTGTAAAAACATCTTTTGTAATCGGTTGCCTGCATTTAAATCCCAAATCTGCCAAAATATTCCATGCCTTTTCTAAATCTTTATTTTGAAGTGCAATGACAAGGTCCAAATCCATCGTTACCCTCACCGCCCCATGTGCAATAACCGCAAACCCTCCCACAATGACAAAATTCATTTTGGAACTTACAAACTTTTCCAAAATAGTTTTATAATTAATCATCTGTTTATCATCATATACAATGAGACTAAATTCGAAAAGGAGAATTTGAAGCTTATTCTCTTTTAAGTCCCATAAGATCTTTTTTAGATTCCACAACCGTTCTGCCGCCTCGAACATGAATTTTAAATGGCCCTCGTTCGCTTAAATCAATTTGTGTTCCATCTGAAATAATAAGCCTGACTTCACCATTGTCTCGAATGGTGCGATAAAAGACAGGAACAATTAAAATACACCACGCATCTAAGACATTTTTTGTAGATTCAATATCTGCATTGGAAAGTAACACATTGTTTCCTACATAAAGCGTTGGCCAGCCATCTTCGGTTGTAAATTTAAAATTAAATATCTGCGTAGAATTTCCTACATTGACATGATCCACCCGCCTAAAGGTAACATTTTGAAGTATAGAAAAAGCCCCAACAAAGATTTCATTTTCATTTCGAAAGACATTTTCAATCCACGCCCCCTGTTCAATGGTAGGTGTATTTAAGATTGAATTTAATATGGTGACATTTTTCCCAATAGATATTGGAAGATCCCATCCTTCGTTTTTAAAAGGATTATAAACATATCCATAGATCATGGATCCAACGCTTATGTATGAACTTTTATCAACCATAGGTTCTTGAAGAGAGGTCATGATGACACCTCCCCCATTTGGCCAAATAAGTATGGGGCTGGCCTCGATTTCAAATCCCATTTCTTCTGCACGCGTTTTTAGACGATACATAGCCTCAAGTTCTTTCTCCGAGGGCTTCACAAGAACTCCTGCACTTTGCTTTTCTTGAAGCGTTAGGATTGTATTTAAAATTGAAATAAAATCACAAATGACATCGTGTCCACGATGTGTAAATGCGTGAAGACGTTCATGCATAATCGCAAGCGCCTGTTGTTTTAAGGTCAGCTTCTCAAAAAAAGATTTCTTAAACCATGTAATTTGATCATTGGTACACCCTAGAAGCATGGGTTCCCCCTCTACATCTTTAATAAATTCAATGGGATCATGGCAAGGGAGGTCTTCTGTATAACGAAATTGAACTTCTTCTGAAAAGACCTTTTTCGTCCAAAATTCAGAATATCTCCATTGCTCCTCTTTTTTTCTAACCGTTGACTGGGAAAAGAATTTTACAAAAACTGGATTCCACCATCGTAAAGGGACGCCGTAATAACCCATTAAATTTGAAATATGTTCTAAGTATGCTTTTAATTTATCAGACAAAACCCAACGCTCTCCAATACCTGACACATCTGGATATTTTATAAAAGGGTCTGCTAAAACGATTTCACTGTCTTTCACGATAACCCACCCCCCGCTTCCCGTTTCTGTACCACCCCCTGCATAAGAGAGTGTGGAGATAAAAAGTAAGCTAAAAATCAATGTCTGTTTTGTCATTTTTGTTCCTCCTCTTTGGTAATGCCAAAGCATGTTAAAGCAATATGATAGACTCTTTTCTTCTCACCTATTGAATCTTGATTTAATTGTTGATTGAGCTGTTTTCGAAATTCAATCAAGGCTTCTTTAACTTCAAAAAACTCTTTTTCAGTAAGCGCAATCGTAAGCCCAGATGTTTCACGCTCTAAGAGATCTTCATTCAAGGCTTGCTTTGCAAATTCGAGCATCTGATAATGAAAGCTTCGAAGAGCTTTAGAGCGAAGCGTATCTGAAGATGACACTTTAGGGATTGTTTGGGTAAGCGTTCCATTTTTTCGTTTAAGAAATCCTAAACGTATTAGTGTTTCAAACGTCGTTTTTATTTCTGTAGGCGTTAGTTTCGTTTTTAGTCTTTGGTTCACCCACTTTGGATCTTCTTGAAATCCAGCTACATCCACCAATTCACGCAACACCACATAGTACCACTTTGAAAAGAAATCAAAGTTTTCAAATGCAATTTGCTTTACGGGGGTTGTTTTCGCCAAATTTTTTAGACGTTCTTTGTACTTTTCTTGTGTTTCAATCTCTTTTGTCTGGTTAAAATAAACAAGATTTTCAAAATAAAAAGATTCCTTGGTTTTAAGACCTAACATTCTTGCAAAATTGGGAATGGTTTTATGGGTTAAATTACGTTGCCCATCACACACAAGCTTAATATGAGCTTTAGACTTAATTTGGCCTTTTCGAGCCAACTGTGCGAAACTATAGTGGCGCCCCTTTTCATTTTTAGACAAAATCGTGTCTTTGATAAATTTTCTATAATCGTTATATTCATAAATGGGCTTCATTTGTAAACGGTTATGTACCAGTCTAAGTATAAATCGTCAACCACATCTAAAAAGATTTCATTTACTTTTGTAAACGATTTTAAGATTCTTCCAATCTTCTGAAGATTATTTTTTCTTTGAAAACTGCTGAATAATTTTAAGTTCTTCTACTGCCTGTAAGTCTTTCGGGCGTTTCATTGATTTTTTTATTTGGATAAGATCTTCAATAGAAATAACCCTACATTTATAACCATACAAAGAAACTTCTAACGCTCTGCTTTTTATTTCATCAAAGCTCCCGGCTGGCTTGCTTTGGGAAAGGATATCCAGAATACCCAGATCTGTTTCTAAATAGATATTATTGATGCCCTTGATGACCTCTGGGTATTCTAAAAAAGAGTGTTTTGCATTCGGATTCATACGATGCCGAGGGTGTAAATCTTTAAGCGCTTTACGGAGCTTACTGACTTGCTCTTCAGTAATTGCGGCGCAAATATCTAAGTCCTGCGTAACAAGTGTTGTTCCATGAACTACCGCAGCAAATCCACCAATGAGGACAAAATCAATTTCATGCTCCAGAAGCGTTCTGAGAAGTTCTTTGAGATTTTGCACGTAAGTTTTCTCCTGCTCTTTGTAAATCAACGCTTAACTGCCTGGCATTCTCATGACTTTCTATCCTGTCTTCATAAGACATCCCGAGCTTCAATTTAATAGCCGACATCAAAAGTTGTTGAGCACTGTTCATGATAGATTTGATCTTATATTGTCATTTCGAAAAATCTCAAGCAGAAATCTGCTTTCCTAAAAAACTATGGGGCATGGCTTTTTCCAAACGAACATGGGTGAATTGGCCAATGAGAGAAGGCTCTCCATGAAAGTGGACAATCTTATTGGTCTCGGTTCTACCTTGAAGTTGATCGTTTGTAGATTTTTTTTCTACTAAAACTTCTTGAATCTGTCCTTCAAGTTTTTTATTTTTTTCAAGAGAGATTTCGTCTTGAAGGGTTTGTAGAACATATAAACGCCTATTTTTTTCACTTTCTGAAAGATCATCTTTTAATTCTTGGGCTGCCTTAGTTCCCGAACGCTCCGAGTATTTAAACGAAAATACAAAATCGTATTGAACGTCTTTTAAAAGTTGAAGCGTGTCTTCAAATTGTTTTTCTGTTTCGCCGGGAAATCCGACAATGATATCCGTTGAAACAGAAATTTCAGGAACTTTATCTCTTAATTTTTGAATCTGTTCTTTATAATGTTCGATCGTGTACCACCTGCGCATTTGCTTTAAAACGTCGTTATTGCCACATTGAACTGGCATATGAATATGCTGACACAGCTTATCGAGCGTAGCGTGGCAATCGATCATGGCATCATCAAAATCTTGGGGATGGGGGCTCGTATAGCGAATGCGTTTTAGCTCTTCAATGTCGTTCACCATTTTTAAAAGCGCTGGGAAATAAATCTTTTCATAATCATAGGAATTTACATTTTGACCCAAGAGCGTAATTTCACGTGTTCCGCCCTGAACCATGGCTTCAATTTCTTGAAGAATTTCTCTAGGCGCCCTACTTTTTTCAAGCCCGCGCGTAAAAGGCACAATGCAAAAGGAACAAAACTTATCACAGCCTTTGATCACCGTAACATAGGCAGACGTTGGGCAATAATTGGGTTTGATATAAGAAAGTGAAAATTTAGGATCCGTATCAAATGCTGTCAGAGAGACTTGTGTTTTATTTTTTTGAACATTTTTTAAAAGGGTCGGCAATTGATCAATTTGATCCACCCCAAAAACAAAATCCAGGTGACGCACTTTTTTGAGGAGCTTTTCGCCTTCTTCCTGGGCCACGCACCCGCCCATTCCAATAATAAGGTCTTTTCTTTTTGCTTTCAGCGGTTTCAGGCGCCCCAAATCGCTCACAAACTTATGTTTGGCTTTTTCACGCACCGTACAGGTATTAAAAAGAATGAAGTCGGCCTTTTCAATGTCTTCTGTTGGGGCATAGTTCATGGGGCGTAGCAGGTTTTCCATGCGCTGGGTATCATAGATATTCATCTGACACCCATAGGTTTTAATATGATAGTGCTTTTGCATTACCTCTTACTAGCCAATTTAATGTCTAATTTCAACAGCAGATATAAAAAAACTGAATTTATTCCTTATCGAACTTTTTAATATACTCTTCGATATCCGCAAAAAAATCTTCTTTGCCTTCGACATCAATCTCCAAAGCTTCCACTGTTTTTTTAAAAGTGGATTCACTGGAGAGGTCTTCACGAATCACTTCTAAATATTTTTCGGGGTACTTTTTGGTAATCGCACGCACATAATTATCGAGCATTTTTTCCTTCGATTTTTCTTTCTTATTATACTTGTCTTGCCACTTAGAAATGAAATGAAGGCGACAATACCCCTTTGTCGTGGCCCCTTCTTCACACGCTGTCATGCGGCAAGGCTTTGTTTTCAGTTGAGTTTTGACCATACGGCCTCCTTAATGATCTTATCGGAGGCAGATTAAAAAAAGATGAGTCGCTCAGTTGGGCTTTTCCACTCAAAAAAGATCTCTAAATGGTCCTTGGGTAAAAAACTTTGGGCCAAATTCGCCCATTCAATGACACAAATTGCATTGGGTTTAAAGTAATCTTCTAACCCCAACGTATGCGCATCTTGGGCAGATTTTAGACGATAAAAATCCATGTGGTGCAGTGTAAAGCGATGGCAAGGATAGCTCTGAATCAATGTATACGTGGGAGACGTAACGGTGTAGCTGGCATCCACCTTTAAGCTTTGCGCAAGTCCTTGAACAAAAGTTGTTTTCCCAGAACCGAGCTCCCCATTTAAAGCAATGACCTCCCCGCCCTGCAAATCATTTGCGATCTTTTTAGCAATTTCAAATGTTTCGCCTACAGAATGGGACGTAAGATGTTGATTTGTCATATGTTTTTCTATGTACCAAGTTAAAAATAAATTGACAAGGTCCAATTCGGTTCTGTATGCTCTGCTCTTTGTTGCCAAAATTTGGCGGCAATCTAGACAGAATGGATATTTTTTCCAAATTCAAAGATTTTAAAGTTGCACGTCAACTTGAAGAAGCCGGTGTGTATCCCTACTTTAAAGTTATTCAAAATGCAGAAGGTGGCACAGTTTATATTGATGGCAAAAGAAAGGTCATGGCAGGATCGAATAACTACCTGGGCCTAACCCATCACCCTAAAGTTAGATCGGCGGCAAAAGATGCCATTGAAAAATATGGTACGGGTTGCTCTGGATCGCGCTTTTTAAATGGCACCATTGATCTTCATATCGAGCTTGAAAAACGCTTGGCTCATTTTATGGGAAAAGAAGCAGCCCTGGTTTATTCCACGGGGTTTCAAACCAATCTGGGAACCATTTCTTGCCTCACAGATGAAAACGATCTTATTTTTTCAGATGAAGAAAACCATGCCAGTATCATTGAAGGTACGCGCTTGGCCGAAGGTGAAACCATTGTATTTAAACACAATGACATGAAAGATTTAGAAGCCAAACTCAAAGAACACCAAGATGTAAAAGGAAAAATTGTTATTACAGATGGGGTTTATTCCATGACAGGCGACATTGCGCCTCTCGATCAAATTGTGAAAATTTCAAAAAAATATAATGCGAGAATTATGTTGGACGACGCCCACGGCATTGGTGTTTTAGGAAAAAATGGGAAAGGGACTGCGGATCATTTCAATGTGACAAACGATATCGATATTATTATGGGAACCTTTAGTAAGTCTTTTGCCTCTTTAGGTGGATTTATTGTCGCTACCGAAGAAGTGATTCATTATATTAAACATAAATCCAGAGCATTTATATTTTCTGCGGCGATGCCGCCTGCTTCACTCGCCACTGTACTTTCCGTTTTAGATATTCTTGAAGAAAGTGATGAACACGTTCAACGGCTTTGGAAAATTACACATAAAATGCAAAAGGGATTTCAAAGCATGGGGTATGATACTTCACCCTCCAAAACGCCCATTATTCCGATTAATATTGGCGATGAAGCCAGAACTTTTTTCTTTGCCAAAGCCATTTATGATGCAGGTGTTTTTACAAATCCTGTGGTGGCACCAGGCGTCCCCCCAGGCCAAGGCATCATTCGTACGTCTTATATGGCGAGCCACACAGACCAAGAATTAAATTTAATTTTAGACACATTCCATACCATTGGTAAAATGTGCGAAATGATCAAATAATTTTTTTAACGATCTCCGCGCCCAAACCAGTTGGAAAAACTGTGTTTTCCTGGACCAATTAAAAACATACTGACAAAGACAATCGCTGCTTCGAGAGCATGTGATGCGCCCATAATTCCATCGCCTTTTCCAAGATGATACAGTGTCGCAACCGACATCGTACTCAATAAAAGCAAGCATGCTGGGCGAAATAAAAATCCAATTGCAAACAAAAATCCTCCAAAACATTCTGAAGAGGCAGCCATAAATCCCCAAAATGCCGGGAAAAATGTGATGCCAAGGTTTTGCATACTGCTTCCAATTTGCGTCCATTGCGCTACCCCACCCAAAACTTTTGGATATCCGTGTAGGATAAACATAATCCCAATTCCAAGTCTTAAAGTTAAAAGACCTAAGTCGCGCTTACTACTTAACATAATTACCCTCCTGGTTAAGTTAAAAATTAAGATCCTTCGCTTCCGCTCAGGATGACTTTATATTAAAAATTTACCGCATGATGACGATGGCTTCAACACGATTTTGATGCAAGGGATCATTATGAAAAAAATGACTTTGAGAACTTGTCGGAACAATAATTTGAAAATCCAACCCCTCCCCTAAGACATCGCGAAAAGCATCTTCAATATCACGTGAAGGGGTTCCCGAAGGAACCAGTTTTTCATAAATAAAGGGGCTTTGAGGTTTCGCACGCATTAAAAGAAAATCTAGAACATTCCTGGGAAATATGCCGCCAAGTCCAGTCCAAAGCATTCCTACGAGCGCATGGGAAGAAGGAATAGTGTTTACGAGTGCCGTTATATGATCGGGCATCATGATATTTAAAAGATGAATGTAAAATATTTTTACGATTTTTCCCAAAGAGGGAGACTGCCATTCCACTTTTAAAATAATGGGTTTTAAAGAAAAATTAAAGTTGTGTCCTCCAACGCCTGACTGTAAAAAAGAGTTCATGGTCTCAGAAGATGTTCTATGATTTAAAATGGAAGATGGCAGATGAGGAACAAATCCCTTCTCTAGAAGCTCTAGGCGATCTGAAAAATATTTTAGACGATGTAATATTTCTACAATAACTTCACGCGGGGAGCTTCCCCAGCCAGTCATAAGATCTACCAAATGGTAATGTTTAACCAATGGGAAATCATATACGAGTCGAAAAATATCTGCTCCACTTGCAAAGTAAATGGCGTGAGATCTCGGGCCTTCATTCACAATAGGGAGGACTTGGTGTTCTATCCCGCGCAACATGCTGATTGCACGATTTGGATATTCTGCTTGATAGGTGTCATTGATACCACGAAGCTCTTTTCTAAAATCTTCAATACGTGCTGTGAAATCTTCTTCAGACGCCAAGATCTCTTCACATGTCAAGGCTGGATGTGAAACTAAAATGAGGAATCCTGCCAAAATTAAAAAGAAAATATGTTTACCCATAAGAGACATTTTGCTGGCACAAGATACTTGATTTTAATAAGCTTTTCAACTTAACATAATTATAATTCTAGTTAAGTTTAAAAACAAAAATCCGAGAAGGCGGGGAAGAATCGATCCTA
>MGRI01000007.1:0-405 GCA_001798105.1 Deltaproteobacteria bacterium RIFCSPHIGHO2_02_FULL_40_11 | reverse complement strand
TATTTTCTGGCGTTGCCTGTCCTCCTAAAGCAAACGGGTGGATATGATCGTAGTGAAGTCCGCCCTGCTCAGTACAAGCTTTCCCATTTTTCCCAATATAGGTACACATGCCTTGGTCTCTCAGCCAAACTTCTTTTTTAAGAGCTGTAGAAAGATAGCGGGTGCTTGTTTTGAAGGGCTTGGCCGCAGCTTTCCGTGTCATTTTTTGGAACTTTCTTTGGGGGTCTTTTTTTTCTAATAAAAGATCCAACGCTTCATTTAAAATATCTTCCAATTTCCCCTTGGGATATTTGTGGCGTAAGATTTGTTTTGCCCTTTCAATCTTTTTTGCCACAGCTTCATCCACCACACATTCCAACTTCACCCTTCGAATTTCAATGACTTGGGTATGGGTTTCCACCCGAT
>MGRI01000006.1:1803-11678 GCA_001798105.1 Deltaproteobacteria bacterium RIFCSPHIGHO2_02_FULL_40_11 | reverse complement strand
ATCCAATAATGGGATTTAAGGCCGTTGCCATGCCCAAGCTTTCTTCAAAATATTTTTGGCATTGTTGCAGGTTGGCTTCAATGCCATCAATACATTTTTCTCGAAGCATTTTCATCATGTTTGTTAAAATTTTAGATGAAAATAAAAGGTTATAAATCATCCCCGGCATCATGACATTGAGTTGCAACTGCGCAGCCTGAGACATGTAAGAAAGAGCTGCGTCATTGCCAATGACTTGATAGCACACCATATTGGTGCACTCTGCAATGACAGGATTCACTTTCCCCGGCATAATGGAAGATCCAGGCTGAACCGCGGGTAATTTTATTTCTGCAAGCCCAACCCTTGGGCCAGAACTGAGCAACCGTAAATCATTTGCAATTTTTGTAATGTCTAACGCCACGTTTTTCATCGCAGAAGAGTAATGCGCAAAATCTGCTGTGCTTTGTGCAATTTCAATCCAATTGTGTGGGGTTTTCAGCGCAAGCCCCGCCATTTTACTCAGTTGGTCCACCATTTTACTTGCATATTGGGGATGCGAATTCATACCCGTGCCACTTGCTGTAGCGCCAATATTTAAATGCGTTAAGGCCTCGGTGCCTTGGTCTAATCTTAAAGCTGCTTTTTCCAAAGTTACTTGAAAAGCCCCAAACTCTTGTCCCAACCGAATGGGAACAGCATCTTGAAGATGCGTCCTGGAAGACGTTGCAATAGCATCAAACGCTTTGGCTTTCTTTTCAAACGCTTCAATTAAATTTTTAAGCTCTGTTTTAAGTTTTCCGTGTTCCCAAAGCGTAGCAATCCGCATAGCAGTGGGAAAAGAGTCGTTTGTAGATTGGGCCATATTAACGTGATCATTGGGATGCACAAAATCATACGTGCCCCGCTTTCCACCTAAAATTTCATTGGCTCTGTTGGCCAGGACTTCATTCACATTCATATTAAAAGAGGTCCCCGCACCTGCTTGAAAGACATCAATAATAAAATGGTCTAGGTATTTCCCCCCTAAAACTTCGTCACATGCTTTTTGGATGGCAGAAGCGATTTTATGGTCCAAAACGCCGAGCTCTGCATTAACGACAGCGGCGGCTTTTTTAATACTGACAAAGGCACGAATAAATACTTCGGGTTCTTTGAGCCCACTGATTTGAAAATTTTCAGCCCCTCTTAAGGCTTGAATTCCATAATAGGCTTCTTTCGGAACCTTCTTTTCTCCCAAACTATCTTTTTCAACTCGCATCCGAACCTCCTTAACAAAGATGGTCTTTGTAATACCCATCTAAAACTAAATATCCAAAAACTTTTGTTCCCATTGGGGACGGATCTCGAAGAGATCGGTCCCCATATGCTCGTCCTATCACGATATTTAACAAACCACGAATTCATTTAGAATTTCAAGGGAAATCAAGTTGAATTTTTGAACCATTTCCGATACAACTGATCTACATCATGACCACATCTCATACGAACGAACTCATTGAAAAGCTTACAAACATTGCCCGAGAACTTCGGATCTTATCGCTCCAAATGATTTGTGAAGCCCAATCCGGCCATCCCGGGGGATCTTTATCGGCGGCAGATTTAATTGCCACTCTTTTTTTCCATACCCTTGCGCACGATCCCAAAAATCCGCACTGGCCAGACCGCGATCGCTTTGTTTTATCCAAAGGCCATGGCGTTCCCGTTTTATATGCTGCCCTTGCCAAAGCCGGATATTTTCCGGAATCGGAACTCATGACACTTCGAAAAATTAATTCGCGTCTTCAAGGCCATCCAGACCATGTACGCCTTCCTTTTATGGAAACCTCGTCTGGATCTCTAGGACAAGGCCTTTCCATCGCACAAGGCATGGCGTTGGCTGCAAAATTAGACAAAAAAAATACACAAATTTATTGCATGATGGGCGATGGCGAAACTCAAGAAGGCCAAGTGTGGGAAGCAGCGATGTCTGCCCCAAAGTTTCAACTGGATAATCTGGTTTGTATTTTAGACTATAATAAAGGCCAAATTGACGGCCACACCAAAGACATTATGACCTTAGAACCGCTGAAAGAAAAGTGGCAGGCTTTTAATTGGGATGTGCAGGTCATTCACGGCCACGATTTTCACGAAATTTTAAAGGCTTTTGACCAAACACAAATGAAACGAAAAAAACCCCATATGATTCTTGCACATACAATTAAAGGAAAAGGTGTTTCCTTTATGGAGGATAACATTGAATGGCATGGAAAAGGCCCCAGTCCAACAGAAAGAGACAAGGCCATTGAAGAATTACGTAACGCTTAACCCAAATCGGCAAAAAGCATCCAGAGCCTCTTTTGGAGAGGCATTGGTGCGTGTTGGGGAAGAAAACCCAGATGTTGTTGTTTTAGATGCCGATCTTTCGGTTTCTACAAAATCTGCACTCTTTGCAAAAAAATTTCCGGGCCGATTTTTTCAAATGGGGATTGCAGAAAGCAATATGATTGGAACCGCAGCAGGTCTTGCGCTGAGTGGAAAAGTTCCGTTCTTATGCAGTTTCGGTTGTTTTGTGGCCGGCCGATTTGAAACCATTCGTATTTCCATTGCCTATAATCAAGTAAATTGCAGAATTATTGGCACCCATGCCGGCATTGGCATTGGCGAAGATGGCTATACCCAAATGGCCTTGGAAGATTTGGCCTGCATGCGCTCTTTAGCAGGCATGGGCGTTTTACAACCGGCCGATGATATTGAAACGCAAAAGATGATTGAATTTTTGTCGCACCACCACAAAGGCCCGGTGTATGTTCGCCTCACCCGCCAAAACTTACCTCAAATTTTTAATGAAAGTTATGTTTTTGAATATGGTAAAGGCGTCATCGTCCATGAAAGACCGATGGCCAGCGTGCCTACGGCTGACAAAAAAGATATTTCTATTTTTGCAACGGGCGGCGTTGTCTATCATTGCATTGAAGCCGCACAAAAATTGGAAAAAGAAGGCCTTTCTTGCACCGTCGTCAATATTCATACACTTAAACCCTTGGATGAAAAACTGGTGATCGATTTAGCGCAAACCCACAAATGGGTGGTAACGGCGGAAGACCACAATATTATTGGCGGCTTGGGAAGCGCAGTGTGTGAAACCCTGGCAGAAGTCAGTCCCCATGCCCCTGTGCTTCGGATTGGTATTGAAGATGTCTACGGAGAATCCGGGACAGGTGAAGATTTATATGATAAGTATGGTCTTTCCACCCCCAAAATATACGAGCGACTCGCCAAATACGTTCAATTATGAAGTTTCAAAATTCGAAGGTTGCCATTGAGATTTCAGGTCTCAAAAAAACATACGGGACGACCCATGTTCTACAAGGCATTGATTTAAAAATTCAACGCGGCAGTTTTTTTGGGTTACTGGGCCCAAACGGTGCCGGTAAAACCACAACCATTCATATTATTTGCGGACTCACCCTTGCCTCAGGGGGACGGGTTCAAATCTTTGGGAAAGATCATCTGACACATTACCGTGAGGCGAGACGAGCCATTGGACTTTCCGGGCAAGAATACAATCTCGACCGTTTTTTTCCACTGCACAAATCATTGACCTACCATGGAAGATTGTTTGGCATTCCAAAATTAAAACTTAAAAATCAAATTGAAAAATTACTGCATCAATTTGGGCTCCATGAACATAGAAACCATAAAACCCATAAACTTTCAGGCGGCCTCAAACGCAGGATGATGATGGTGAAAGCCCTGCTCCATGATCCTGAAATTTTAATTTTAGACGAACCCACGGCGGGCGTCGACGTAGAGCTTCGGATAGACCTTTGGAATTTTTTAAGAAAATTTAATCAAGAAGGGAAAACCATTATCTTAACCACCCATTACTTAGAAGAAGCCGAAAACTTGTGTCAAGAAATTGCCATTTTAAGCAAAGGCAAAATTGCGATTTGCGACACCAAAGAAAATGTTATTCAACAGGCAAAAGGAAATTTAATGAATTATTTTATCACTGAAAAACAAAGCGAGGGCTTCAATGCTTGACCGCTTCCCCCCACATTGGATTGGATTTCTATCGCTGGTACACAGGGAAGTCGCCCGGTTTATGGCGTATAAAAGCATGACGGTTTTTCCACCCATTTTAACCACAATCTTATACATTGTTGTTTTTGGATTTTCGCTTGGCGGCCGCATTCAAGAAATTCACACATTTTCATACATCGAATTTATTATCCCAGGGTTGGTCTTGATGTCTGTCATCATGAGCGCTTTTAACCATTCCTCAGGCTCTATTTTTATGTCCAAATACGACTATTCCATTCAAGATGTTTTACTTTCGCCGTTATCTTACTTTCAAATGGTCATGGCTTTTACGTTGGGCGGCATCATTCGCGGTGTTTTGGTGGGGCTTTTGGTTTTGGCAAGTGGCTGTATTCTGGCTCATCTGACACCCCATTCCATCTCTTTTACCCTTCTTTTTTTAATTTTAACGGCCCAGATTTTTTCATCTTTTGGAATTTGGGTGGGCCTTTGGTCTGAACGATGGGATCAACAAGCCTTTTTTATGAATTTTTTCCTCATGCCTATGATTTTTTTAGGTGGCGTATTTTACGCTGTCAATATGCTTCCGCCTGTTTGGCAATTCGTGAATCATTTAAACCCTGTTTATTATATGGTGAGCGGCATTCGCTATGGCATGCTCAACTTCCAGGAAGTTTCCCCATGGACGTCTTTATGGATTGTGCTGCTCTCAGGCTTTACGCTCATGAGCATCACCATTGTTTTGTTTCGCATGGGATATAAGTTAAAGAGTTAAGGCTCGAAGATCTCGTCATCCTGAGGGCGAAGCCCGAAGAATCTCGATCGGACTGTGTTTTTCATTCTTTAATTGACAAAGTGTCTTATTTATGAGACATTATAGACGTGATCAGCCCCCTAAGGCAGTGTGAGCGAGAATTAGTAGATTTTCCTAAAGTCATTCGAGAAGATCTTGCTGATGCATTAGCAAGATTAGAAGAGGGACACATGCTTTCCATGCCTCTTTCTCGTCCAATGCCAAGCATTGGAAAGGGAGTTCACGAACTTAGGCTTCGAGATCGATCCGGAATTTATAGAGTCATTTACATTATTATTAAATCAGGGGTTATTTATTTGTTACATGCGTTTAAAAAGACAACACCAGAAACGCCACTTCATAATATAGAAGTGGCTAAAAAACGATTAAAGGAGGCCATCTAAATATGAAAAAATCTTCAGGATATGAACTTGCAAGAAAATTAAATATTTCTCCTTCCAGGGGAATGGAAGCAGTTTTGAAAGCTCAACTTATTACTGCCGTACTTAAAGAAATGAAAAGACAACGTTTTACCCATGCACAAATGGCAGAAAAATCAGGCCTTCCTAGAAGTGCTGTAACAGGAATTCTATCTGGAAGTCTTCAGAAGATTACCATTGATCGAATATTAAGACTTGTTGAGGCCGTAAATTTAACTACAGAAATAAAACTTAAAAAAGCTGCTTAATAGCCAGGCTTTAATTAATCTGGATTCCCGCCTCCGCGTCATCTTAGCCCAGCGCTTTAGTCTGGTTCAAATATGCCTTCTTTATCTCACATAATCTCACATTACACTTTGTAATGCTGTCATATTGACTTTCTAGAGAGGTTCTTTTATATTCACCCTACTTTTTATGTTAGAAAGTAGCAATTATAGAGAAATTTTAAAAGATGAGCTTAATCGACGCCACCAAGCCAATCCCTTGTATTCACTCAGAGCTTTCGCCAGAGATATTGGCCTTGAAGCTCCTAGGCTCAGTGATGTTTTAAATGGAAAGCATGGGCTTTCTCGTATTTCTGCGCAAGCTATTGCCAAAAAGATTGGATTCTCAAAAGAGGAAAAAGATTTCTTTTGTGATCTCGTGGAAAGTCAACATGGTAGAGGTAAACTCAAGCGCCAGTTGGCAAAACTTCGATTAGAACAACGTCATTCTTTAGCCGAAAATCAAATTCAATTAGACACCTTTAAAGTAATCTCTGATTGGTATCATTTTGCCATCTTGGAACTTGCTTTAATAAAATTCTTTAAAAGTGACCCAAAATGGATTGCCAAGCAACTTGGGCTTAATGTTCAAGTTGTTAAAAGTGCAATAGATCGTCTTTTGCGATTGAATTTTCTTAAAAAAGATAAAAAAGGAAGGCTTTCACCAACCAGCACATTTACATCAACCCCAGATGGAATCCCATCTCAATCCATTAAATATTTTCATAAGCAAATCTTAGAAAAAGCTCTGACTGCCTTGGTTACCCAATCTGTTGAAGAAAGAGATTTTTCAGCGATGACCATGGCTTTTGATTCATCAAAAACAAATGAAGCAAAAGAATATATTCGTAAATTTAGAAGAAACTTTTCAAAAAGTGTTAACCCCTCATCTGCTAAAAAAGACAGCGTGTACAGTTTATCTGTTCAGTTTTTTAGACTAAATAAAAAGGAGGAAAGTCATCATGTATAAAAATAAATTCAAAGCCTTAATTGTGGCATTGTGCCTATTAGGAGGTGGTTCTGCTTTTGCACAAAGGGAAGTTGGAAATGGAGGAGATATTCGTGCTTTGGAATTCGTCCGGATAGGACATGAAATCTTGTTTCGGTTATCAAATCACTATCCAATAAATTTACCCAAAATTAATTTAAATCAATTAAAAGAAGTTATGGATAATACGACAGTTGAATCTACAAACGAATTCCTTTCATTGGATCGCGTTCCTAAAGACGCCATCAATAACCCGACACAACATAAGATTATTTTCAATCGGGCTCAATGGGATGCCTTGTTAGATTATCGCAAAAAAATGGCTTTCGTTCTTCATGAATATATAGGCATTATGAATGATCAAGATATTGATGATAGCAACTACCAAATTTCTAATATTTTTCTTGCTCTTGAACCTGAGCCCAGAAAAAAATTGGCTTATTTAAGTATGCAAGTTGATACAAGGGTACAATACCTCTTCATTGAAACAAACAAATGGTTTCCAAAGAATGATCTTGTTTGTTTTAATCTTGCAACTTTGGATAGGGAAATTTCAGAACTTTGGGACTATTACTTAAATAATCGTTTCAGCATTGGAGCAGATGACAAAAACATCTCTGGTTTCGTAGGCGATATTTTAGAGGGACATTATCCCTTAAGAGAATTTTGTGGAGAAACACCTAGTCTTGCCGCCACTGAACATTTACCACGAGGAGATTACAAAAGGCTCAATACACATTTGTCAGATATTCAGAAGAATGCGATAGAACTTCGCAAAGTTTTAGGTTTTGAAGATCAAACAGAACTTTTTGATCTTCTTATGCCTATTCAAGACTTAAAAGATATAGCTCAAGAAATTGTTGATGCGGTTAAAAGAAAACAAGTAGTACAAGAAGAGGATGTGGATATTCGAGCCTGTCCTAAAATAGAAGAAGAAAAATAGTAATAATACTTTAGACGTAGATGCCAATCAAAATTCTCGGAGATTCTTCGGCCTGAAAGGCCGAAGTCATGACGTGAAGAAATACATTAAAAATTTTCTACCGTTTCAACGGTCGCCAGGGCTGCCTGAATGAGGGCTTGCGCGTCAAGCTTCTCTTCTTCCTTCAACAAATCCACATGTCTGGAACGGGTGGCGGGTTGCAGGGGTTGAAACAACGTACAACAATCGTCAAAGGGTTGAATGGAAATGTCATAGGTTTCGATCGTTTTAGCAAGCTGAATGGTTTCATGTTTATCGAAGGCAATCAAAGGTCTCATGATTTCAATGGGCGTAATTTGGCGAACAGCTGTTAAGTTTTCTAAAGTTTGCGAAGCCACTTGCCCAATGCTTTCTCCCGTTACCAAGGCCAACGCATTTTGTGTTTCAGCCACATGGGTTGCAATTTGTTGCATGAACCTGCGATAGAGTAATGTTCTATACCGTTCTGCACAATTTTTTTGGATTTCTTCTTGAATCTTCCCAAAAGGCACAATAAAAAGCTTTGCTTCATTTTGGTATTCGCAAACTTTCTTAAAAAGCTGAATTACTTTTTGCTTACTTTGCTCTCCCGTATAAGGATACCCATAATAATGAATGAAATCTGTCGGGCATCCCCGCTTCATCATCATCCAGGCCGCCACAGGTGAATCAATCCCTCCCGATAAAAGCGTTAAAACGCGCCCACTCGTACCCAGAGGTAACCCGCCCAGGCCTTTTATTTTAGACGCATACAAAAAGGTGCCCTCTTCCCGAATTTCAATCCCCAATTCCAGTTTCGCATTTTTGAGATCGACTTCCAGGCGTTTCGTTTTTGGCAAAATATGTTGGGCAATGGCTTGATTGATTTGGGGAGACATGGAAGGAAAAGACTTATCCGCCCGATTCGTATTCACCCGAAATGAAATTTTTGAAGCTGTTTCTGTTTCAAGAGCCGCCATCACAAGGTTTAAACTTTCTTCTTGAATGGTTTTGAGATCAGAATTCACTTTTACAATCGGGCTGAAAGAGGAAATGCCGAAGATTTTTTGGAGAGCGGGAATAAAATGAGATTCTTCGGTCCTTCGGACCTCAGAATGACCGACAAAAATCCGCCCCCACAGCCTTTGAATTTCAGCCTCTGGTAATTTTCTTTGAATATTTGAGATGAGCTTTTTTTCAAAATAAATTCGATTCTTCCCTTTTAAGGCAAGTTCGTTATACCGAATTAAAACGCCATTGTATTTCATTTGGATACCACCTGATGCAGACGATGTGTAATTTCTTGAAGTACGTTGAGACAGGTTTGAACTTCTTTCAGTGTATTTTCACTGGAAAAACTAAACCTTAAAGCAGACTTTGCCATTTGATCTGAGAGGCCAATGGCTTTTAACACAGGGCTGGGCTTCGAAGACTTCATATTGCAAGAAGACCCTGCAGACACATAAATTTTCTTTTCTTCAAGCATCCGAAGCATCACTTCTGCTGGAAAATTTTGAAATGACACATTTAAAATATACGGCGAAGCATTTTGGGGTGAATTGAGGCGCACATCACAATATAATTTCGAAAGGCCTTCCCGAAAAACGCGATTTAAATGTAAAATAGGGTCATGGTTTGCAATCTGTTTTTGAAGAATTTCACAGGCAGCTTTGTAAAAACCATAAATACCTTCTGTATTTTCTGTACCAGAGCGAAGCCCTGCTTCTTGATGCCCTCCATATAAAAGCGGTGTCAGCTTTTGGATATCTTTACAGATCAAAGCCCCCACGCCTTTGGGCCCATGAATTTTATGCGAACTGATACTGAGTGTATCCATATAAAAAGGTAAACTTGTTTTTCCAAAAGCCTGAACCCCATCGACATGAAAATGAATATTGGGATCACGCTTTTGAATGATTTCAGAAATTTTCTGAATGGGTTGAATACTTCCAATTTCATTGTTCACAGCCATGACACAGACCAAAGCAATCGAATCATCCAGTTTGGATTGTAAATCGTCGAGATCCACTTGCCCTTCGGCATCTACCTTTATGTAAGAAACCGTATAGCCCTTCTTCTGCCAGGCATCTAACACGCGCTGCACAGAAGAATGTTCAATGGGGGTTGTCAGTATTTTTTTTCGCCTCGAATTGGAAAGCACGCCAGAAATGGCCAAGTTATTGCTCTCTGTTCCGCCACTTGTAAAAATAACATGCTTTTCATCTACACTAAAATGATGTGCAAAAAAAGTTCTGGCCTCAGCAATCAGCTCTGCTGCGCGCAGGCTGAGTGCATGTACCCCAGAAGGATTTCCAAGCGGCGTTTCATGAAGTTCTTTGAGAATGTGTCGCACAGAAGGGGCAATCAACGTGGTGGCTGCATTATCAAAATATAGGGTCCCCTCAGACATGCAGAAACTTTATAATGCATTTTTACGCCCCGTGCAAAT
>MGRI01000006.1:0-1793 GCA_001798105.1 Deltaproteobacteria bacterium RIFCSPHIGHO2_02_FULL_40_11 | reverse complement strand
GACGTCAGAATACGTTTTTGATTAGACTTTTATACATATGAAACACTTCAAACTCATTTGGGGTTTCATCCTTCTCATGCCCATACAAGCTATGGCCTATATTCCCTTTTCATACGATCCGAATCATCCTTTTCTAAGCAACGAATTTCAAGTACAAATGGACGAAATCTCCAACTCGCAAATTTCCACCGCCAATCATTGGGAAATGTTGGTCGATGCCAAGCCTTCTTTAAAAAAACGAATTGAAATGATTCAAAATGCGCGCAAAATGATTCTGCTCAGCACATTTTTATTTCACAATCATTTTGACCCGCTTTCACAATCCATTGCTGAACTTTTAATTGAAAAACACAAACAAGGGGTCGAAGTGTACATTATTATGGACTACAGCATGTCTTATATCGACCCTGTCTTGTTTAAGCGCCTTGAAATGAGCGGCATTCACCTCACCTATTTTAATCCGATTCTCTCCAATGATCCCTATCCTTTTGGCGTATTTTGGCATGAAAAATTGGTCATTACTGATCACATGCAAGCCGTCTTGGGGGGACAAAATCTGTATGACGAAGACTATCCCTATATCCCCTTTGATCTTTTAAAATGGACCGACACAGATCTTTATGTGGAAGGCCCCGTGGTTTTAGACATTTCAAACCATTTTTTAGAAACGTGGGAATCTTTAACGGGTGAAAAAATTGAATATGGGGACAGATCTCTTCGAGATCTGTCCCCCGAAAAAAACTTTCCTAAAAATAAATGCCGTTTTGTCTATAACAAAGCCCATACCGGAGATAAATATTTAACCCAGGCTTATTTACACTATATTGAAAATGCCACGCACAGCATTATCTGGCAGGGCAATAACCTTTTTTTAAATGAAACATTTACCCAAGCCCTCATTCAAGCCCAACAACGTGGCGTGGAAGTTATTTTAATGACGAATTCTTTTGTAACGTCTTGGTGGCAGGCATTTTGGTATTTTTATCATGCTTTTTTTGGAAACCGACCGTTTAAAAATACAGGGGTTGAGGTTCGCCTCTACACAGAAAAATTTAACCACTCTAAAATCTTTTATGCGGATGGGGTTGTGACTTCAATTGGAAGCGCAAACCACGATATTTATTCTCTGGAAAACGATACGGAATCTACGCTCATCAGTTATGATCGCAATTTTAATGCCTCTGTGCATGAAAAGCTCATGTACGACCTCAAAACAACAGTGTCAGCTTTTTGACGCAGGGGGCAGCCCCAAGATCCTTTACAAGCCCCGCCCGCTTCTTTTATACTATTTTGTAATAGGAGGCACTTTATGCAAAAAATCACAAAAATTTTGATTTCCATTTTCATTTCGCTTTATTTTTTACATGCGCCAGCGGTTTTGGCTGCAAAAAAACAGGCCAAAAAAGCCGTACACCGAGCCGATCAAAGTAAAACCTTAGGCATCGGCGGCATGGTGGGCACAGACGTGGGTGTGAGCGTAAAATACTGGATGACCCAACATAAATACCCCCTTTCAATTCACGGTGCCACAGGATACGATTTCAGTGATACCTGGATGATCTTGGGCGATGCGTTGTATCAATTTAATAACTTAACAACGCTTAATTTTTTCTCACCCGCAGACTTGCATGGCCACGTGGGGGCAGGCGCAAAAGTGGGATTTGATCAAACAAAAGTGTATCTCAGAATCCCTGTGGGGGTTGATTTACAATATCAACAAAGCCCATATGAATTATTTTTAGATCTTGCACCGATGGTTCGCCTCAATCCAAGCGTGGGCGGAAACTTTGATG
>MGRI01000005.1:2811-16611 GCA_001798105.1 Deltaproteobacteria bacterium RIFCSPHIGHO2_02_FULL_40_11 | reverse complement strand
TGTGTGGAATATCCATGTGAATACAATCGTGCCCGCGATGCGAATTACAGAACGCTTGCATGGGCAAAAAGATGTGTCAAAGCACATCAAAATCCAAACCAAACGCTTTTTGGAATTGTGCAAGGCGCAACCTATGCAGACTTAAGGCAAGCCTCGATTGAGGGATTACAAGAAATTGGATTTGAAGGCTATGCTGTGGGTGGCGTAAGTGTGGGGGAAGGTTTAGAGATTATGAAAGATGTTTTAGAGGTGACAACTCCAAACTTACCGGAAGATAAACCCAGATATTTAATGGGGGTGGGATTACCGGAAGATCTTTTAGAGTCTGTCGAGCGTGGGATTGATATGTTTGATTGTGTCATTCCAACCCGCTATGCCAGAAGTGGCGCTGTTTTTACAAATCGGGGTCGAATTCGTTTAACACATAAAAATTATCGGCGCGATTTTTATCCCATTGAGCCTAATTGTGGGTGTTATACGTGCCAGAACTTTACGCGGGCGTATTTGCGGCATTTACTTTCCAATAATGAAATTTTAGGGGCTATACTTGCCTCCATCCACAATACGCATTTTTATCAAGATTTTATGCGCCGAATTCGCGATGCCATTGATCTTGGAAAGTTTCAATCTTTTAAGAAAAATTTTCTCGCCGAATATAAAATTGCACCCAAAGGGCCTTCGTTAAAGAGTCAACATCTGCACGCCTAAAATCCACAGAAAATTAAAGTAATATCGCTTCATGGCTCGCAGGCGGCGTGTCTAGCGACACGGCGCCTGCTGCGCTTTACTTCCGCTCCTATTACTTTAATTTTCTGTGGATTTTAGGCGTGTATTTCATTGCATTTCAGCCACGCCATTATTAGTATAAATTTTAATGTCAGAAGAATCCTTACAAGAAAAAACATCTGCGCTTTGGGAAAAAACGCAGTCTCATTTTTATATTTCTAGTTTTTCGAAGCTCAATCGAACATTTTCACCGCGAGAGATTACCTTAGCCTTTGCCAAAGAAGTGGCACATCGATCTACGCAAAAAAAATATGACGTCGGTTTTAGACATGCCATGATGGGGCTTGAAACGGCTTGGCAACTTTCAAGTTTTTATCGAACAAAGAGCAGATGGCTTCCCATTGGACAAATGGGGTGGTATGGCCTCTGTGAAGCCAGTCAAGATCCTGTTGATTTTAAAAAAGTATTAGGACCGCCGCCACTTTCAGAAGAACTCAATTTTGAGACTTTAAAAAAAGTTTATGCAACTCAAGATTTTCAAAAAATCTTTCCTTTGGTTGTTTTTTTAATGCGTAATCCAAAAGATCGAAAAAAGTTTTTTGCCTATTTGATGTCTCACGTTTTATCGGATGAACTCAACATGGGAAATAAAGCCATTTATTTATGTAAAACCTGGCATTTTTGTGAAGCGATGAAGTGGGAAAACTATGCTGAAATTTGGTTTCCTGTTTTACATTATATTTTAAATACAAAACCCCACTTGGAATCGTATCCTATTGTCGAAGTGTTTTATAACCAAAATTGGAAAACAATTCTGGCTGCAATTCAAAAAGATGATGTGGTTTTTCCAAAAGAGCAGTTTGATGCGTTTCGTGAGGGGATCTATCAGGATGAAAGATCTCAAACCCTTGAAAAGATTTTGCGTTGGATTCAAGAAGGGCAAAGCTTAAAATCCTTGTTTGAAGTCATTAAACTTTCGGCAAGTGACATTGTTTTTCAATCTTCTTTTGAAAGGTGGGTGACAGCCATTTATCCTTTAATTTATGTTGAAAGCTTGGAATCTTGCTGTTCTGTCATGGATCCGCAAGATCAAGTAAAAGCTTTATTCATGAGTGCACTTTTGGTGAAAAAATGGGCCATTTTATCCAAACCATTTGAAACACCTGAGCAGATTCCCCTAAAAACCATCGATGAAAAAAATAGCCCCCAGTATTTTTTGGAATATCATATCAAACATGGTCGTGTAGCTGAAGCCTTAGGGGCTTTAGATGAGATGATTCAAACTCAAAAAATCAATGAATTTACGTTAGAGTTGTTTGCCTTTTGCGCCTGTAAGAATGATTACACGGTGATGTTTGCGCATGATCTGAAATTTGCTTACGCCAGCCTTCACAGCTATCGCATGAGCCATCATCCGCTGAAAGAAAAATACCTCAAAGCTTTGACGAAGCTTTTAGCTATGCAGAGCAAAAACCCAACCCTGTATCATTCCCTGTGCAATACCCAGCGCATTCGCCTGGGTTATTTTTCTGTGGATGGTGATTTTAATTTTTAGCCAGTTTGAATAATTTGATATCTTAGTAAGAATAGCAATAATATGAATATGAAGGGGGCGTCTAAAAATTAGATGCTTTTTTAAGTTCAACAGAAAATTTAAATCCCAAAGCGTCTAAGATTGCATAAAGACTATCAAGCTCTGGGTTTCCTTCTTTAGAAAGTAATCTATAAAGGTTTTCTCTGTTCAAATGAGCCTCTTGAGCAAGATTTGAAATACCTCTAGCTTCAGCTATGCGTCGTAAGGCCAGTAAAAAAACTTCCGGCATATCACTTTCTTCAAGTGCGGCTTGAAGATAAGCAATTGCTTCTTTTGGATCTTTTAAGGATTCAATTAAATCTTCTTCATAGTTATTTTTGTTTTTCATTTTTTTATTCATTTGCATGTCTCCTTTTATAATCAGCCCAGTATTCTTGGGCTTTTTTAATGTCTTTTGATTGTGTGCTTTTATCTCCTCCACAAAGAAGAATAATCAATGTTTGACTCATTTGGCCAAAATAAATTCTATATCCAGGGCCAAAATCGAGTTTTAACTCCATAATTCCTTGACCCACAGGATCACATTTCCCGAAATTACCAAGTTTAACCCGATCAATCCTTGCTCTTAATTTTGCTCTAGCCATTGTATCTCTAAGGGAATAAAGCCAGGCTTGAGCCGGTTTTTTACCATCGGGCGTTTCATAGTAGATAACGGTTCTCTCTCGAGCTTCCATTATCTATAGTGTAGCTTATAAACTACAAATGTCAAGTATTTATTGGATACAGAAGACAAAACACAGATAAGGAAGCGAAAGACCGCCAAAGTGGGATTCAATACCCAACGCATTCGCCTGGGTTATTTTTCTGTGGACGGCGATTTTAATTTTTGACGTACCACGTACAGATAAAAGGGGTCTGGCCTGAGCACCTCAAAAACGAGCAGGTTGACATATAGCAATATATATGGCATTATGGTACTTGGAGGGTGTAGATTATGAAAAAAACCACTATTTACTTAAAAGAAGAGGAGTTGGGGCAGCTCAAAAAGAAAGCATTTTTAACCAACAAATCAATTGCAGAGATTATTCGGATGGGTATTCATTTAGTTACCCAGCCATCTTCAGAAAAGGAAGAAAAAGCACTTAAAACTTTAGAAGACATCAGACGCCAGTTTAATGATGTATCTGAGTCTCAAATCAAAAATCTTGTGGATTCTGCCAAGAAAGCGGTAAGGCGTGAAAAAAAGAGTCGTCGTTGATACCAATGTTGTTTTAAGTGGTTTTTTGTCAAAAAAAGGGGCGCCGTCTAAGATTCTTGATGCATGGATCAAAGAAGAATTTACGCCACTTTTATCTCCTGAACTAAAACAAGAATATTTCTCAGTTTTAGAATACAATCATATTAAACAAAGGCTTGGATATTTTTATGCGGAAGCATATGAAACATTAAATTTCATTGTTGAGAAGGCGCAATTCATAAATATAAAAAACTCAAAAATTTGTATTTTTACTGATAGAGATGATGATATTTTAATGAGAATCGCGATGAAAGGAAGCGCCGATTATATTGTGAGCGGGGATAAATCAGTTTTAAAAATCAAAAATTATAAAAATATTCAAATTATTACAGCAACAGAATTCTTAGAAGTTTTAGAGTAAATGAATATGCTTCACCGCTATTTTCTTTTCTTCTTTGCGGTCCGTTGCAGTTTTGTGCGGATGTCCATGAGGATGTCGTAGTAGCGATAGGCGGGTGGGACATCTTTGTCTTGAATATGATCGGGGCGAAGTTTTAAATTTCCAGTTTGAAGCAGCAGATCTCTTGCATTTTTGTTTTGAAGAATTTTTGCCAAGATGGCGCGTTTGATTAAGCGATAGTGGATGGCTTGATCTTTGCCTTTATATTCCATGCGGCGTCCTTTATAAGAGACCCACGAAATTCCAAGCTTTGTATAATTTTCTTTGGTGTTATTGCCTGCTTTTTTAGCTTCAAAACCATAGAGATTTCTTACAGCTGCCCTGGTATAGATCCAAGTTAAAGCGTGTCTTGGGTCTTTTGGATCATCTGAATCTGGATATTTTAAGCTTTGCCAAAGACCTTCGACGCTTGCGTATGGAGTGTTATCCAAGTCAAACGGGGTATTTGCAAAATTAGAAAAAATGCCCAGTTCTGTGCGTTTCGAAAGAATCACCTCATTATCTTCTTCTTTGGCTTCTTGCGGTAAAATTTCCCAGGACGCGGCTTTGTCTTTTGGAAAAGGCTCCCACCATGCTTTGGGATATGAATGCACACAAAAGGGATAAAATAAAATCAAGGCGAACAAGAAATGATGTTTAATGAGCGTAAGTAAAGCGCAGCCCTGCGGGCTACTGCCCGCAGGGCGAGCCATGAAGCGAATAAATATCATTTCTTGTTCGTTTTTCAATTTTTATTTTAGGTCTTTTAAAATGGCTTCAAATTCTTCTTTTGTGGGGCGAAGTTCTTTTTCCGTAAAATCTTTTAAAGGTTTATCTGGCAAGGACAAAAGTTTGGCATGAGACGGGATATCTTGATTATAATAAACCAGCCCCGTTAAAACATGATTTTCTTGTTTCGCGGCATCAATGGTTTTTAAGGCATTCAGTCGGCTGGTTGGATCGTAGTCTTCTTTCAATTTCTTTAAAATTAAATGGGAGCCGTCGTGCAATTTCACATTTCTGGCTTCTCCGGGATTGTAATCGACTTGAATTTCTTCAAAAGAAGGTACAAACCCCAATTCTTGCAGGGGAAAATCGTGTTCTTTCATATAAGCATAACTTTTGGTGCTTTCAGGATGGTCGTTAAAGGTAACGCAAGGGCTAATAATATCAATAATGGCACATCCGCCATGGGCAATGGCTGCTTTAATGAGTTCTCCCATTTGTTTTCGGTCGCCCGAAAAAGATCTGGCCACAAAAGAAGCGCCACAGATAATCGCCGTTTCACACAAATCTAAAGCTTGGTACTTATTCACATTCTTGTAATGGTCCAGGGCTTCATGATCTGCGGTTGCTGAAAATTGTCCTTTGGTCAGGCCGTACGTTCCATTGTTTTCAATAATATAAACCAGTTTTGTATTTCTGCGAATCGCATGTACAAATTGTCCTATCCCAATACTGGCAGAATCGCCATCGCCACTTACCCCTAAATTGGTAAGCGTGTGATTGGCAAGTTCTACGCCGGTTGCAATAGAAGGCATTCTTCCGTGTACGGTATTAAATCCATGCGAGCGATTCATAAAATACGTCGGTGTTTTGCTCGAGCATCCGATGCCGCTTAATTTTACAACTTGGTGCGGGTGAAGTCCTAAATCATAACAAGCTGCAATAATGCCATTGGTAATGGAATTATGTCCGCAGCCGCTACACAGCGTAGAAGGATGTCCGCCGTAATCTTTGCGTGTTAATCCGGCTCTGTTTGTATTCGGTGTTGGTGTAGGTGTGTCGCTCATTTTTTAGTTTATCTCCCAGGGTTTTCCAAGTACGCGATCAATAATAATGCCAGGACGCATGGGAAGTCCGTCTGAGTAGGCGCAGGTTTTGAGTCTCAGTGCAAGGGCTTCAAAATCCAGTTTCAACATTCCTGCAAGTTGGGCATCTCGGTTTTGTTCCACCACATAGACTTTATCGCAACTTTCAATAAAACTTCGAATGGACTCTTCATGGAAAGGATAGGATAAGACACGAAGATACTTTGTTTTGATGTTGTGCTTTTCTTTCAGTTCATCTCGGGCTTCTACGACAGCATAGTGTGTGGTTCCAACACTGATAAATCCTATTTTTGCGCCTTTTTCATCTTCGATGATCGGCTTGGGAAGATAACTCGGAGATAAATCAATTTTCTTTTTCACACGCATTAGAATGCGACGGTAGTCTTCGTTATTTTCTGTATAATTTGCTTTTTCATCATGGCCCGTGCCTCGCGTAAAATAGGCCGCAAGCGGGTGGGGTGTGCCAGGTAAAGTACGATAACAAATACCATCTCCATCTTTATCCGCATATCTGCCCCAGTCTTTCATTTGATCTAAGTCTTTTGCAGTTAAAACTTTTCCGCGATCAAAAGGGGTATCTATGTATTTTAGCGGTTTGGAGGTCCATAAATTCATCCCCAACTCTAAATCGGTTAAAACAAAAACGGGCGTTTGAAATCTTTCTGCAATATCAAAAGATTTTGCGGTGAGTTCATAGGCTTCTTCGATGGTGCCCGGATAAAGACAAATATGACGTGTATCGCCATGCGATGCAAACGCGCACAGTTGAATATCGGCCTGTTGGGTTCGGGTGGGTAGCCCGGTGCTCGGTCCTACGCGTTGAACGTTTACAATAACAACAGGAATTTCTGTATAGTAAGCCAAACCAATAAATTCTCCCATTAACGAAATACCTGGGCCAGAAGTGCCGGTCATGGCTCTTGCGCCTGCCCACCCTGCACCAATCGCCATGCCAATGGCAGAAATTTCATCTTCCGCTTGCACAATGGCAAGTTTTCGTTTTCCTGTTTTGTCATCGACTCGAATACGGGAGGCATATTTTTCAATGGTTTCACTCATGCTGCTTGCAGGGGTAATGGGATACCAAGCAGCGACGGTACATCCTCCCATAATGGCTCCCAATGCGGTTGCCTGATTTCCTTCTAAAATAACGTGGTCTTTTGTTTGCGTGTCATGTTCATAATGGTAGACGTCTTTTTTATCCAGGTTTTCTTTGACGAAATCATATCCCAGATCAATGGCTTTTAAGTTTGCATCTACAACCTTTGGTTTTTTTGAAAACGTATCTTTAATGACGTCTGTAAGTGTTTGTTTGTCTAAATTGAAAATGGCGGCAAGGGCGCCCACATATGTAACATTTGTTAAAATGGTTCTTAAGCGGGGTTTATCGTAATTTTCTCTGGCCAGTTTTGAAAAGGGAATGCCATAGTAAATAGCGCCTTCAACATCTTCAGGAACTTGAAGTAAGCCTTGGTCATACAAAACAACGGTTCCTTTTTTAATTTCTTTCAGATCTTGAACAAGTGAGCCGCGATTGACCAAGACCAAAATTTCAGATTCTCTTCGCATGGTTTGATATCCCTTGGAAGAGGCGCGAACGATAAACCATGTGGGAAGTCCTTGAATGTTCGATGGGAAAAGATTTTTTGCAGATGTGGGGATTCCCATTCGGACCAAGGTTTTAAAAAAAATATTATTTGCAGATTGACTTCCTGTGCCATTGGCAGTGGCAATCTTTACCGAAAAATTATTAATAATTTTATGGGTTTCAACCATAGGTATTTTATATGATGTATAGCACTGGAAATTTCAAAATTGCAAGGGGAAACACAGGTTTTTGATGATTTTAATCATGTTTTTTTAAGTGGGGAGTTTCGAGATCACGCCACCCTTTAGGGACGGGCGGCTGGCCAGGTGATCGATATCCATAATATAGTTCGATTCAGAAAAATCGGCCCATTCGTATTCTTGCCCCATGCGGATGGCATCCACAGGGCAGGCCTCTTCGCAATACCCGCACATGACACAGCGTAAAAGGTCAATTTGAAAGGAAATGGGGAATTTTTCGACCGTAGGGTCTTCATGCTCCGAAGCTGTAATTTTAATGCAGTCAGCAGGGCAAGCCGTTTGGCAAAGGTAACAGGAGGTACATCGAATCGAGCCATCTAACTTTTTGGTTAAGATATGCTTCCCTTTAAAGCGGGGGGACCTTTCACGTCGCTTTTCAGGGTATTGAATGGTGGGGATTTTTCTGAGGTGAAGCAAATTGAGGGTGAAATGTTTGAGTGTTGTGTAAAATCCCCAGTAAAAACCGCGCAAATAAAGCCACTTTCGATAGGCAGGCGGTCTTGGAATCAGCATAAAATCTCCGAAATCGCCTTTGCGTCTTCCACAAGTTTGGCACCAGCTTCTATTTTTTGTTCCACATCATTAAAGTTGATAAAAGTTCCAGCTTTTTCCACAAAAGAAAGGGTGGGTAAAATACAATCGAAGTCTAACGTTTCATACTGTGCGGCAGTTCCAAGTTGAATTTTAGTTTCAACCGCTTCAATGCCTTTCAGCGAATTCATAAATTCAGGATCTGAGTCGGGATCCGCGGGCGAAAAAACAACCAGTGTTTTTATTTTCTGCGTTTCAAGTTCTTTTTGAAAAGCTGCTAGGTTTTGTTTTTCAAGACCATGGGCTGCACTTACTTTTAAAAGTCCTTTTGAGTTTGGATTTTTATCGTTTCGCATGAGAAGTTCGTCGATTACTTTTGTGTCCTTTATATTTTTTTCATCCACGGTATGAAAAATGTTTTGAATCCCTTTTTGTGTAAAGGTTGCATAGATATGTTCAAATTCTTCTACCGTATACTGAGGGGTGATTAAGACATAGAGATCTTTGCCGACTTTTTCCATGGCGTCATCGAAGTATTTTTGAGCGTTATCCCAATCCGTGGGGACAAGTTCATGGCCTTGTTTTAATTTTGGGGTTAAAATCCGATTTTTGGGATTGATTTTCTCATAGCGCATTGCACCATAGTCGCACATCCAATGCCCATTTACGTTTTCATTGTATCTGGGGAGCATGCGAAAAACTTGTTTTTCTCGGGGGTCTTCATGTACTTCAATATTACAGCCTGTCGAACAGCCTGGACAAATTGAATTTAATTTTTTTAAAAACCAAACCCGCTTTTTAAATCGAAAATCTTTAGAGGTGAGTGCGCCCACAGGACAAATATTGACGCTATTTAACGTATAATTGTTTTTGAGCGGACGATCCAGGAATGTTCCAATTTCTGAGCGATCGCCACGGTTAAAAATAGCCATTTCACTTGTCTTAGGGACTTCGTCAAAGAACCGAACGCATCTGGAACATAAAATGCACCGTTCGGAATCCAGCATGACATGGTCTCCAATGCTGACCACTTTTCGTTTGAGCACTTTTTGTTCTTGCATCTGGCTATTGTATTGTCCGTGTTCCATGTAAAAATCTTGTAGCCCGCATTCGCCTGCCTGGTCGCAAATGGGACAATCCAACGGATGATTGATTAAATGAAAGGCCAGATTCCATTTGCGTATGTTTTTTAAATTTTCGGATTCTGTTTTAATTTTCATGCCTTCTTGAACTTGCATGTTACAAGAAATCATAGGACGTGGAACACCTTCTTGCTCCACAAAACACATGCGGCATGCCCCAGCAACCGATAAGCCAGGGTGATAGCAATAGTAAGGCACTTTAAATTTTTGATCGATTAAAACTTTAAGTAAGTTTTCACCTTTGGGAGCTTGAACTTCTTTCCCGTCGACTTCAAATTGTACAATATTTTTTTCACTCATAATGACGCACTATATTTATAAAGATTACATGCTTTCTTTTCAATATGATCTACAAATTCTTGTTTAAATTTTTTCACATAACTTTCCACAGGCCAAGCCGCTGCATCTGCCAAGGCACAAATGGTTCTGCCGCCTTGGATGTTTTCGGAAATATCCAAAAGCAATTGGACATCTTCTGGGCGGCCGCGTTGATGTAAAATGCTATCTACAATTTTATGCATCCAGCCTGTGCCTTCTCGACACGGTGTACATTGGCCACAAGATTCATCTTTAAAAAAATAGGAAACGACGTGTAGCAAATCGACCATGCATTGTGTGTGTGGAATCACAATTACGCCGCCAGATCCCAACATGGTTCCCATGGTTTGGCAGCCTTCATAACAAAGCGTTGTCTTTAAAGCTTCTTCGGCCGTTAAAATTTTTGCGGAGGCACCGCCTGGAATGACGGCTTTTAGGTTTAAGTCATCTAAAAGTCCGCCCCCGATATCAAAAATAAGATCTTTGAGAGGGAATCCGCACGGGAGTTCATAGGTTCCAGGGTTTTTAACGGGGCCGGACAGACAAAAAAGTTTTGTGCCTGGACTTTTTTCAGTCCCAAATTTTCGGTAGGCTTGGGCACCATTTTTAAGAATCCAAGGCACTGCGGCCAAGGTTTCAACGTTATTTACAATTGAAGGAAGCCGATTAAATCCGGCAATCGCTGGGAAGGGGGGTTTTACTTTGGGCCAACCTTTCGTGCCCTCGAGAGAACTAATGAGGCCTGTTTCTTCCCCGCAAATATACGCGCCCGCGCCTTTAAAAACGTGAATCTCTAAATTAAATTTTGTCCCAAAAATATTTTTCCCCAAAATATTTTCTGTGTGACAGTCTTCAATGGCTTTTTCTAAAGCGGCAATACTTTCTGTGAATTCCCCTCGAATGTAGATGTAGGCTCTGTGGCAATCAATGGCATGTGCCGCGATGATCATGCCTTCGAGTAAGAGATGCGGCATTTTTTCCATTAAAATACGATCTTTAAAGGTGCCGGGTTCGCTTTCATCTCCATTGCATAAGAGGTATTTTATTTTGGACGCGTCTTTTGGCACAAAAGACCACTTCATGCCTGTTGGAAAACCTGCGCCCCCTCTGCCACGAAGTCCAGAGTCTGTAACAATCTTGGTGACTTCTTCGGGCGCCATTTGAAGGGCACGCTTGGCCATTTGATATCCGCCATGTTCTTGAAACACAGAAATCTTGTGAATGTTTGGAATCTCTAGGCGTTCAAATAAAACTTTTGGAAAATCTTTCATGAGGGTAAGCTCTCTAAAATTTTATCTAACTTTTCGGGTGTAACATTATAATAGTAGGTGTCATTAATGCGAAGGGCGGGGGCTTTGTCACACGCGCCCAAACATTCTTCTCTTCGGATGGTAAATTTTTTGTCTTGTGTCATATCTTTTTCTTTGACGTTTAATTTTTTTAAGGTGTGGGCCAAAAGTTCTCTGCTTTTCATCATGGCACAGGTGATATTGGTGCAAATGGTAACTTCATATTTTCCAACGGATTTTTTATGAAGCATGGTGTAAAACGATGCGACTTGCATCACTTTAGCAGAAGGAAGATTTAAAAGGGCCGCAACATAATCAATGACCTCTGTACTTAAGTGCCCAAATTCGCGTTGTGCAAGATGAAGGGTGGGTAGCAGGCGTGATTTTGGGTTATCAAACAAACCTTCAAAACTATTAAATTCCTTGAGTGCTTTTGGTGAAAAAGAAACTTTCATTATCGATCCAATTCTCCTGCAATAATATTTAAACTTCCGACTGTGGCGACAGCATCTGCAATCATTTTCCCCTGGACCATGTCAGGAAAAGCCTGATAGTGGGCAAAGGAAGGGGCTCTACAATGGACGCGGTAAGGCAACGCGCTCCCATCGCTGACAACATAAAATCCAATTTCGCCATTGGCAGATTCCAAATAGCTGTAGACTTCACCCGGATTGGGACGAATGCCTTGGGTGACCAGCATGAATTGTTGCATGAGGCCTTCGATGTTTCCATACACGTCTTCTTTTTGGGGAAGCACAATGTCTTTATTATCGATATGGACAGGGCCGTCTTCCAATTGGTTTAAAGCTTGTTCTATAATTCTACAACTTTGGCGCATTTCTTCCATGCGGACCAAGTACCGGTCATAAATATCGCCCTCTGTAGAAATAGGAACTTCAAAATTATAATTTTCATAGCCACTATAAGGGGCAAATTTTCGAAGGTCTAATTCTACACCACATGCACGCAGTAGAGGACCTGTAAAGCCGTAATCAATCGCATCTTCTTTCGGAATGCCGCCCATCCCCACACAGCGTGCTAGAAAAATTTTATTATTGGTGAGTAAGCGGTCAATGTCTCGTGTGGCAGATCGAATGGATTTTATAACTTGTTTTGCTTCTTCGACCCAACCTTCTGGAAAGTCTTGAATGCAGCCCCCAATAATCATTCCTCGGGGAAACATTCGGCCGCCTCCCCATTTTTCAAAAAGCGTATAAATTTTTTCACGCTCGGCAAACGAATACCAAAAATTGGTCATGGCGCCCAAGTCCACAGCGCCTGTTCCAATGGCAACGAAGTGATCTGAAATGCGCGCAAACTCATCGATGATGACGCGCATTTGTTGCCCCCGACGCGGAATTTCAAGACCCATCAGTTTTTCTAAAGTCATGCAATACCCATGGTTATTGATCGGGCCAGAGACATAATTCAATCTTTCTGTATAAGGAATAGCTTGGTGGTAGGGATGTGTTTCACACATTTTTTCAAAACATCGGTGCAGGTAGCCAATTTCAACGTCTGCTTTCACAATGCTTTCGCCCTCTAAAAGAAGCATGGCGCGAAGTGTGCCATGGGAAGCTGGATGCGAAGGCCCCAGATTTAAAAGCGTTCTTTTTTCAATGCCATCTGTGTGGAGATCTTCTTCTTTGAGATTCATGAGCTGATCTGCAGATCGGGCATCGCTTAAAGGTTGTCTATTTTCGGGATCAAAGTCTTTTCGAAGCGGATGGCCAATAAACTCTTCATGACACAAAATACGTCTTAAGTTGGGATGGCCATCAAAATGAACCCCAAACATGTCATACACTTCACGCTCATACCAGTTGGCAGATTTGTAAATCGAAGAAATGCTCGAAACACTTTCTTTTTCTGAAGTTCGGATTTTTACACGGATGCGTTTTTTTTGCGTCAGAGAAAAAAGGTGATAAACCACTTCAAATCGTTGATTGGGGGTGGTGTGGTTCAGTTTAGAAGTGTCCACGCCACAAATGTCCAAGAGAAATTCAAAATGCTGATCTTTTTTTAAATGCGTAATGACATCATAAATTTTGTCTTTAGATACAGTGACAGAGAGATCGCCACGAAATTCATCACTTGAGACGATTTCTGAGGGAAATCGCTGCTTTAGCGTATCCAAAACATGTGCCATATTTGCTTTCGTTGTAGCCAAATTGGCGTGGGGTGTCAATGAAAGTCGATGTTAAAAAAAAATACTTCAAATCCTTGTAATGCTTTTTTTCTTTCGTTATACTGAGCATGTTCGTCGATGTAGGATGCCATGCATGATTTCGGAGGAAACACATGCTCGGATTATTTCGCAGGAGACGAAGTTCAACGCAATCCCCTTCTTCTGGGGGGGCTGTAACCCCGAAAGACAAATGGCGGCAGAAGTATGCCCAATACTTCTTGGGGACTGTCACACACTACTACTCCAAAATAAAAGTAGGGATTGTTCAGATTGAAAATGGTGAGCTTCAAGTGGGAGACATCATTTACGTTCGCGGGAAAACCACATTTTTTAAACAGCGTGTTGCATCGATTGAATACAACCATCGAAAAGTACGTCGGGTTGGAAAAGGGTATGACGTTGGGATTCGAATGCCCGTCAAGGTCCGTGAGCAAGATGATGTTTACCTCATGCCCCCAAATTCTGCCTAAAAAATTGACAAAATCGGGTTTCTTCGGTACAAAATGCATGCATGAAACGTCTTTTCGTCTGTCTTTTTATTCTGATCTTATCCGCAACTACGTTTATTGCCTGTGAACCTTCAGATGAAGAAATTCGCGTCAATATCGAAACATTGCTCGGTGCTTTTGGATTAAAATCCAATATTTTTGATTCTGAACCCCGGGCACAATTGGGATCTCTGATTTTTTATACAAAACCAGAAATGGTAAAAGCCC
>MGRI01000005.1:0-2792 GCA_001798105.1 Deltaproteobacteria bacterium RIFCSPHIGHO2_02_FULL_40_11 | reverse complement strand
TTATAAAGGAGCCATTCGCTTAGATGAGGCAGAAGTGATTTATATTTTTGGGGAATTGGCCCAGGATTTATTTCAAGAGTTAAAACGTCGCATGACCATAGACGATGTAACCTATTTTGAAGGCAAAGAAGTGATTGTGATTGGGGGCTCTGAAGCCATTACTTTTAAAAATTTAATTCAGGATCACTTTGTGGATTACTTCTACCCAACACCTTTAAAAGCGCAGCGTATTTTTTTTACTTCTTATGAAAATGCAACAACGTATACCCGGGATGTGTTTTATACATTTTATGAAGATTTCCGGCTTTTAATTTTAACGAATCCCTTAGAAGCCGCTCCTTGTCAATATATTGAGGGGGTCTATGATTTGGGATCGGATATTACAGAAAAATCCCTAGAAGGACTCTCCAAAATATCTGTTTTTACAGGGACACTTTGGGTTTTTACATTCGACAATTTAAGTAAAGCAGTCGCTTATTTAACGGGTTCAGAAATTTTTCCAGAATCTGTTTTGGTTCGGCGAACCACAAAGTGGGTGGCAGACACGGGGTATCTTACATTTTATACGGTGGCAGAAGTATTTGATGACACAAAACTTATTTTAAAAAATCCATTTGTTATTTTTAATGTGGTGAGCTCTGCCCTTAAAAATACAACGGAGCTTTTAGACCATACACAAGAGGACAGCATCGAAATTATTGTTGGATATGTTTCAGACAATATGGAACTTTTGGGGGGACTTTTAAATATTTTTCATGAAAATATTGTGGGGGATCTTTTTATCTTTTTGGGAGAAACCGTATCTCAGTCGATTCACATTACAAGCTTGAGTGTAAAGACAATTCTTCGGTTTGGCGGCAATGGGGTGAGTGCGTTGGTGGGAACCTTCAGTGTAGATGAAACCTGGAACACAAAAAAAATGCGGTTTGAAAATGTACTTACAGATTTAAAAGATAATCTTTTAGATCTGTGGCATGAACTGATGAAGCTTCTACGCTTTCGTTGAAATCATAGTTCTGGTGATTTTAAAATTTTCTGAGGGGTAAGTTTTTTCTTTTTGGGGTCATCCTCGCGGGCGTTGTCATCCCCGCGGGCGTTGTCATCCCCGCGGAGGCGGGGATCCACTTTAGGTTTGGGAACGACAATGGGTTTGGAGGGCGTTGAAATAATAGATTTCGATTCAGATTCTCCCCGAATCACGCCCAGCGTGTAATTTTCCAGGTTAAAATATTTTAAGGCAACATTACTTAAAGCTTGGGCGGTAACCGCATTTATTTTTTCCGAAAAATCTTTTATCCCGCGTATGGGCATTTCATAGATTTCTTGGCGTGCAAATAAATGCGCCCTAAAGTTTCGATATTGAAGGGCTGAGTGAAATTGTCCTAAAATTGAATTTTTTGCCATGACGAGTTCTTCCTTTTCAATCGGTTCATCTCGGAGGCGTTTATATTCTTCCAATAAATATCGAAGCGCTTTTTTTTCATTTTCAGGAGAGGTGGCGGTATAGGTTGTAAAAATCCCTGCATGTAAAAAAGCATGGTAACGGCTTGAAACAATATAGGCTAATTTTTCTTTAACCCGAAGGCGCTTCCCAAATCGTCCTCCCAGGCTGGTTGTGAGAGATTCTAAGACTTTTAAAGGATAATAATCTTCATCTTGTTGGGGGGCTCCCTGAAATCCCATGAGCAAAGCTGTTTGTTCGCGTTTTTGGAGTTTGAAATTTTCACTGATGAAAGAAGGTGCCTGTATTTTTGAGATCTCTGGCCAAGGGCGTGTCGCGGGGGGGATTCCTTTAAAATAGGTTTCAATATGGGCTCTTAAATCAAGCGGATGAAAATCGCCAATGGCTACCATGACCAAATTCGAACTTCGGATATTTTGAGTATGCCAGTTGATAAGATGATCTGGTGTTATTTTTTGAATGGCGTTTGCAATCCCTAATTCGGGTAATCCATAGGGATGATTTTTAAATGCGGCCTCTCTAAAAAGTTCATAGGTATACATATCTGCATCATCTTTTTGTCTTTGAAGTTCGGACAAGAGGTGTGATTTTTCTTGGTGAATGGTTTTACTTTGAAACGAAGGATTTAAAATAATATCTGAAAATACTTTTAAGGCTTCATGAAAATTCTCCTGTAAAACGGTTAAGCGATATCCAAAATAATCTAAATTACATTCTGTTTCCACTTTTGCGCCCAGGTAATCTAATCGTTGAGAGATCATATGTGCCGTTTTCGTTGTGGTGCCTTTGAGCGAGGATTTCAAAAGAAGTTGGGTCAGTCCACTTGTGTTTTTATTTTCGTGGAGTCTGCCCCCTTTAAAGTAAAGATGGAGCGTAATGAGGGGAAGATTGTGATCTTCTTGGAGTAAAAGAGTTGCTTTGTTGCTCAATTCATAGCGTTTCAGGGGAGAGATTTCTCCTTTTTTGGGGAGCGCTTCTGTTTTAAAAAGTGAAGTGAGTTGTTTGTCATCCCCGCGAAAGCGGGGATCTTTTTGTTTTGAAAGTTGATGGGCATAAAATTTTTGGGTGTCTAAAAGTTTTTGAGATAGGTATTTTTTAGATTCATGATGGGTGTTTTGCCCGCGCGCGACATATTCAAAAATAGACAAGCGTTCAATATTAAAATAAATACGCGCAACCCGCTGAATATCTTGGGGCGTGACCGCGTATAATTTTGAAAGATACGTTTTAAGCTGTTTGTGATCCCCGTATTGTTCAAAGTAAGAAAGTTTTTGGGCCATCCCAAGCGTGGACTCTTGGTCTAAAAAATAGCGTGTTTTAATTTGGTTTC
>MGRI01000004.1 GCA_001798105.1 Deltaproteobacteria bacterium RIFCSPHIGHO2_02_FULL_40_11 | reverse complement strand
AGGAATTGTATTCAACTCCTCTTTAAGCACAAACGTATGTTTTTCTTTTAAAATTTTATACACATCACTCTTCTGTTAAGTTTTTGCTTGCTTTTTGTGTTAATAATGTTAATATTATTATTAACAAGGAGATATATATGAGAAGCGTAAAGATTGTTTCTATTTCCCTTTCGCATGACTTAAGCGAAGAAGTGTCTGAAATCGCCAAAGAAGAACGACGAACCATTTCAGAGGTCTTTCGTGAGGCATTAAGACAATATGCCGCTGGCCGCATTGTTTCTAAAGTAAGAAAGCACGTCTCAAAAGTGGCCAAAAAGAAAGGTATAAAACCAGAAGATGTAGAAGACATTATTGACGAAGACAGAGAATAACTCCATGCTTAAAGTCTGCATTGATACAAATGTCTGGATCAGCGGTCTTCTCTACTCTGGGGTACCAGCCGAAGTTGTTGATTTAGCTTTAAAGAAAAAGTTTGAGCTGATTCTTTCCAAGTTTATCTTAGATGAGTTAGAGAAAAAACTAATTCATAAATTTGAGCTCAACCCAAAACTGGCCTCTCAACTTATTTTTCGCATTGCAGAGGTAGCCGCCCTTTATGAGCCAAAAGGACTCTTTCATGTAGTTTCAAATATGCATGCAGATAATCTCATCCTTGAAACAGCATGGATTGGGAAGGCTCAATACCTGGTCACAGGAGATCGTAAACATTTACTCCCACTAGAATTCTTTAAGAACGTGGAAATTATTTCTCCGTCTGATTTTTTGAAAATCTTAAAATAGAACGTATCGAGATCCTTCGTCCAGCTTCGCTGGATTCAGAATGACGGATGAACGATGTTATACATTAATCACTTACGTAATAAAAGAACTGAGGAATTGTATTCAACTCCTCTTTAAGCACAAACGTATGTTTTTCTTTTAAAATTTTATACACATCACTCTTGGGATCTAAAATATTTCCAAATTTTCTGGCCCCCGTTGGACAGGCCTCCAAGCAGGCTGGGTATTTTCCCTCACGTGTTCTATGCAAGCAAAACGTACATTTTTCCATCACCCCTTTGGGACGAATGCGATTACTTAAATAACTTTGATTGGGATTAATTTCATCTTTTGGAATTTCTACAGGTGCAAAGTTAAAACTCCTGGCTTCATAGGGACAAGCCACCTGGCAATACCTGCACCCAATACACCAATCGTAATCAATCACGACAATGCCGTCTTCTTCTTTCCACGTGGCTGTCACAGGACAAACTTTTACACAGGGCGGGTTATCGCATTGATTACATTGTACCGGTAAATAAAACTTATCTTTTTTGGGAACCTCTCCGTCATAGTATCGATCCGACTTTTCAAGGTCCAGCGTACCACGATCCAACTCTAAGACTTTAATGTATTGAATTTGAGGACTTCTGGACTGATTATTTTCTTTGATACACGCTTCAACGCATCTTCGATTGCCATTACACAAAGAAAGATTTAACGCATAGGCAAATTTTACGCCTGGGATGGGTCTCGGGTCTGAAACTTTCACATCCACTTTATATTCCTGTTTAATTTCGCGTTGAATTCTTTTAAAAACACGTTCTTTGTCTTCGGGCGTCATGCGCTTATAGTGTTTTTGAAAAAAATTTTCGAACGTTAAATTTCCAATGGCTTCGGCCGGTTTCGCTTTTGCGACAGCTGAAGCAGCACCCACAGCGGCCATTCCTTTTAAAAAAGTCCTGCGATCGACGCCTGTTTTCTTTTTTTCCTGGCGGGCTTTTTCTTCACGCTCGGTCCATTTGTGATGCGCCTCTATATATTTTTGATCTAAAGATTTTGTCATGGGTGCTCTCCTTTATGCGGCGCCGGTTTTGAAGACATGGGTTTTATTTTTGGAGCATGCGGATTATGGCAATGTGTACACGCATAGCGTTTATTTTTACCCTCTTTCCAACCCCCTGTTTGATGTCCATGCATATTTTTTTTCCATTTTTTAAATCTTAATCCGTGACATTGTGCACAAAGCTCTGTCACCTGATCATATCTTTTTATTTTTCCATCCAACATCACCAATCGATCTGGGTTTTTGCGGTCATGACATAAAAAACAATTGGTAACATTTTCCATATGACGAAAAGTAATATCTCGGTGCTTTTTAAGTTCTTGCACATCTTTTTTTTCTAAAAATGCATGGCACCTGGAACATGGATAAAATTCGATGGCTTTTTCTCTCGAAATCACTTCCACGTCCGAAAAACCATCTACAGTATAAAATAAAACCAAACTTACAAAAATGACATATGTCAGTTTTTTCACCACTTATGGCAGTCCTTACAGGTTCTTAAAATCATGGCATGGGGGGTATGCCTTTCTTCAACCGTATCGGGTAGTTTTTTGGACTCTTTTTTAACGGTTAAATATTCCGGCGCACCGCTAATTCCCTCTAGCCCCTTCTTGTCATTTGTACTTTTTTGTTCAAGTACCGCTTTAACTTCTTTGGGCAAATAGGCGCGATGCGCTCTGTGACAACTTCCACAATAAAGTTCCCCTTGGAGCCCAATCCCTAATTTTGAAAGATTTTTACCCATATGTTCTAAGACGCCACTGTGCGGAGCTTGGCTATGACAAGACACACAGCGTTTTTCCATATTGGGTTTTAATTTTAAGTCGTCTTTCTTTAAAAATAGATTTTTTTGAATAAAATGGCAGGTCTTACATTCTTTTTGTTTTTCGATATGAACCGCCTCCAAAGACATGTCTTCTGTGCCATGCGGATCCACACGTTTTAATTTAGATAGATCGATTTTTAATTTTGAAAATGCAGGCACACACACCCAAATTAAAACAAATATAAAACTTAAAATCCGCTTTTTCATAAGCCATTGTCTCCATGACACGTACTACAGCTACTGATTCCTTGTTGTTCCACCAATTCCTTGGCCAAATCAAATACAGGAGAACCAATGCGATCCACTTGATGAATATTGGCTTTGACATGGCACATAAAACATTGACTTTGCTGCCATCCATGCGCGTGATTGCTTTGCGTTAAGGTAAGCCCAGCATCGTTGGCACCATAAAGTGTGTCATAAAATTCATACTGACGATCGTTACCGCAGGCCGCACAGATTAAAAAAAGAAAAAGAGAAAGTCTTTTCATTGTCGTCTCCCAAAATGGCAATCCGAACAAAAGGTTCGTCTTTGGTGACAGGTCACACAAGACTGTGGATTCATTCTCGCCTCAACAGAATGATACAGGCGAAAGCTGGCCGGATGATTCGAAGGATTCATTGTATCAATTTGCAGATGACATTGATCGCAACTATTTTGCGTATGGCATTGCTTACAACGATCGCGATCCATTTGCGCCATTTTCCCATGTCGGTTTTTCCAAGCAATATAATGATCCTGCGGACGAAGGGCTCTGGAATTCACATGGCAGGCTTCGCATTGATTGGGACGCGGCAAATTGACTCTTCCAAAATGGCATTGATGACACACATGAAGAGAAGGTTTTATGAAACCTTTTGGCACAGGGCTTACTAAGGGCCCCTTTTTCTTATTCTTGATCGAAAAATTATGACAATCTGTGCACGACACACCCAATTCTTCTAAAACTTTCTTGTGATTCGGATGCGAAAAAAGTCCACTCGGAGGCAAAATAAGGACAGAAGGTTTATCCGCAGCCTGGGCCATTGCGCCAAACATAAAAAAACAAAATAAATTAAAAATAAAAATGCGAAACATATAAAATTGCCCTTGCATCCATATCAAACAAATGGTTCCTTTCAACTTCAGCCAATGCCGACAGAATAAACCTGGAAGCCAATCTAAAATCCATGCCACTTCTGCCATGATAAGCCCACCCTTGAATCTGATTGATTTTATCTACCCAAGCCATACTTCCTTCAAGCCGAAGCTTTGTTTTATGACTGAGCGATTTTAAAATTTTTACTCCACCATAGCTTACTTCTCCCCCATAGGAACGAATATGCCCAACCTGCCCCCCCAAATTTAAATCTGAAACAATGGTATCGATCGATAAATCATAGTGGTTGGCATTTTCATCTCCCTTTTGGGAGTCAAATAAAATATATCGTAGGCTGGCTTCCGTATGAAAGCTCCTTCCCGGCGCCCAAGCCGTGGATAAGCGATACGTATTTTGCCTCGAAGTTGCAAACATACGATAAATAAATTCCTGATTTTCTGGGAGCAATTGATTGGGAAGGTTCCCTTCCGCTGAAACATTGACTGTAACATCTTCCAAGGGAACAAGCTGAATTTCTGCCATGCTTTGATACAAAGACAGGCTGGGTAAATTCATCTGCCCTCTTAAAAAGACCATGGGATGTAAAAAGAATTGATTCCAAATTTTTAAAACAGAAGCTTCCACCAGGTTTCTAGAATCTTGATTTTCTCGATAGTTAAAAAAATAGCCCGCCTTCCACAGAGCGCCGGCAAAATTTTCATGCACCGTCCCCCCATACACTTGAGATTCCCAATTGGGTTCACTTACATAAACAGAATTGGCAGAGCCTGCCGCCAACGTCATTCCTCCGGTTTGCGACCAATAGAAAGGAAGCTGCAAGCCATCGAGAAGCGATAACTCAAACCCCTCATAAAAAAGCTGTCTACCCACCTGAAGGCGGGAAGTCCGATAAGGGGCATCTTCAAACCCTTGCCAAATCGGAAAAGAAAGCATGGCCTCATACACATAAATTCGCCATAAATCTTCCATGACAGCATTGTTGAGCCCCACATTTAAAAATGTCTCAATTCCGTTTTTGGCCACATGATTAAAATTCCAATACAAATAGGCAGGCACGTGTGAATCTTGTTCTGCGTCTCGATAATATCCGGTAGATAAGGTGCTTTTTAAAGAAACAGAGGCCGAAGCAAATGGAACGTGCCATGCTATTGCCGCAAGACTCATCAGCAACAAACACACTATGATACCGGTTTTATGCATCAATTTTCATACCTCTAAAACGATTCCAAAGACCTTAACATATTTATGATAAAAAAAGGTGATACGCATCATTTTTTTCAAAAAATCTTTGATGAAATCAGATGGAATCAGATTGTAAATTGAAGTGGATTTTGGCAAAGTCATCTTGAATGAGAAAAAAACGCCTCCCCTATTTTTTCTTAAGTGTCAGCATTTGGTTTGGAATGTATCACCCCCTCCACGCAGATTATGCCATTCGTGGGAAACCTCTCTATGCCATCCATATTTCAGGACCTTCTTTGGTTGAATCTTGTAATGAAGCCCTTTGGGTGTATGGGGTTTCAGAAAAAGAAGTTTGGGAAATTAATCCCAATACATGGGTACCGGTTTCAAAAACTCCAATTCAAAAGAAAAATATTTCAGGCACACTCACGGCCCTGGGATGTAAAAACAATGAACTTCTCGCGGCTTCTTTTGAAAAAAAGACAAAACAGGTTTTATTACATCGTTTTTCAAAAAATACACCGATTACACTTCCGGGCACAGGACTCATTCGAGATATTGCGTGTAATACAAAAACATGTTTTGTGATTCGCGATGAAGTGTATCAAAGTCAAAATTTCAAAGACTGGGAAAAAATAGGGCTCCCAAAATCTGCTCAACTTCCAAAATTAAAACGAAAAGGGAAAGAACAGTATCATTTCCTAAACTGGCAAGACAGTTTTATTGTCGCCCAAGGCACTTATATTCGAGGGCTTGCCCTTTCCAATGAAACACACATATTTTTAGATTCGATTCGATCGGCCGTTGTCTTGCGCTCCCCCCAAAAAACAGAGAAATGGGAATCTTGGGGATTTCGAAGGGGCAATCTTTTATATGCCAAGGGAATGGCGCTTCTGGACAATCAAACGCTTGTCATTTCAGATGTAGGGTTAAAACTTCTATCCTTTTTTACGTTAGAAGGTGCCTATTTGGGGAGTCTTGGCGCGGATGGTCTTTTAGAACGCTTTGGATATCCCGTAGACATTGCAACCCTTGGACATAAAGTTTATGTGAGTGATTTTTTAAACAATAAACTGTATGCGTTTGAAGTTGAAATCAACCCAGATCATCCCAAGAAACTTGGAGAACTTGAAGTCATTGAAAATTTATTTCGAAATGAAGCCGTTCAAAAAAACTTTTCTGAAATTCGATGTTTGAACTGTCACGATGGGCTTGAAACCTATAACTTAGAACGCTATTTAAATTTGGAAGGAAGACATCACCACCCCACACCGAAATCTGAAAAAGTCGATTGCTTTTCCTGCCACCAACAACACCATGAATCTCCGTCTGGAACGGTTGTCAGCCAAATGGGAGAAATTGAAACCGTAGAAAAACTCCCCTTTCAACTTCGAAAATCGATTCCAGAGCTTTGCCTGAACTGTCATGCTGAAAAAGGAAAAAAAGATCAAAATCACTTTGAAATTAAAAAAGAAACGTTACAGGTCAAAGCCAAGCAAGTGATTTCTTGCACGCAATGTCACAAAATGCACCAAAGTGAAACGCATCTTTTAAAAGAACCGCCCTTTCAACTTTGTGTGACTTGCCATGGAAAATCTCAAATTCCAAAAAGCCATCCTTTGGCGCATAAAGATCAAACAATTGATTGCCTATCCTGCCATGATACACACGGCACGCAAAAAGAATTTCATTTTGCGCGATCTTCGAAAGAAAAAGAAGGAGACGTTTGTTTAAAATGCCACGAAGACAAAAAAGAAAGCATTGGCATTGTAAAACATCTTAAAATTGACCCAAAAATCGATAAAGCAAAATGGCCAGGACAAGAAGTGGTTTGCTTGAAATGTCATAATCCCCATGATGCAAAACCAAAAACCACACAACTTTGCCTCTCTTGCCACACAGCAAAGAAAGCAACCCACCATGAAAAAGACATTGGAAAGCTCTATGAAAGATCTCGGCTCCCCATCCCCACACAGATTGTCTTAGAAGAAGGAAAGATTTCTTGCGCCACTTGCCATGATCCACATAATCTCTCGCAGTTAGATCATTATTTAAGGCCCAGGCGAGAATCGATTAAAACGGTATGTACAACGTTCTGTCATAAACCCGACACAATTGATGTACTTTTTGACAAGTATCATCAAAGACAAAAGAAAATTAAAAAGGGGATCGAAATACCATGAGTGTAAAATGGATTTTATTTCAAGTTTTTAGCTTACTGGTTGGAATTGGAATCGGCGCGGCACTCATTTTTCATGTCATGTTTTTGTACCGCGTCTTACCCCATGGAGGACTATGGTAAAAAAACTTTTATGGGCAATGCTTCCTGTGGGATTTGTGGGAATGATCATTGGCACCTATCCCGGCTATAAAGCGTATGAGTACATGTGGAAAGACGCAAAGTTTTGCATGACCTGTCATCAGCATGACTATGCAAGTTTAAGTTGGCAAGCTTCGATTCATGGAAGACTTACAACTTGTCACGACTGTCACCACCAACCTTTGAAACAATATGTGGAAGAAATGTTCGTGCTTTTAACGCAAAAAGATATTTATCCGATGACCATGAAACACTTGCCCTATGTGACCAAAGATTTATGTGAAAGCTGCCATGTAACCCATCCACACGATGTTTCCAGTATTTCTGGACCTTTTGAAGGGGAAAAATTAGAAAGCATCCCCAAAATTGAAAATACAAGACTTCACGCCCTACATCTTTCAAAAGACACCACAGAACCGCTTCCCAAAGCTTTTAATCTTTTAAAAGAAGACGTCTCCAAATTTGGAAAATTTCAAGAAAAATCAAAACTCAAACCACACAATGCAAAGGCCCAAGAAAGAAAAATTGTATGCGTGGATTGTCATGGCGGTATTCCAAACCGCGCACATAATTTTTCTGCAACCGACGCTTCCTGTATTCACTGCCATGAAAAAATTGCTGAGCACCCCACCCCACTTCAAGAAAAATTTGGGTGTAGGAATTGCCATTTCACAGAGTTTTTGGTAGAACAACCAAAATAACTTCGGCGGCGTAGCTCAGTTGGTAGAGCGAAGGAATCATAATCCTTGCGTCCGGGGTTCGAGTCCCTGCGCCGCCATACTTTTTTGACACCCCGCATTATAAAACAGCTTAAAACTCCTTGAGATCCGGTGATGGTTCGGATATATTTTTGTCATCAAGGTATCGTTTTCTTCAAACGTATTATCCAAGCATTTTAGGAGCTCTTCCATGAAAAAGAATCTTTTCGTTCTTTTATGTGTTGGTATTTTTGGCCTTCAATTTTCAAATGTAAGCGCAAACCCGATTCCAGAAACCCAAAAATCGAAACTGTATCAGGTTTTTGAACCCCTCTTTTGGGCCATTGGCTACCGAGAGCTGAAAGTGCACGTAAAAGACGAATTTACGGGGGCCCCCATTTCCAATGCACTGGTCATGTTTGGCATGGAACCCGATGTTCAAGATGCTAATAACCTAAAATATACAGATGAAAAAGGAGTTGTCTCCTTTGATGGTTTTCAATTGCCGCAAGGCCCGCTGACGCTCACCGTGGCCCACGCAAATTATTCCAGAGTAACCGTCTTTGACTCTTTGGCCACCCAATTTGAAGTTTCGCTCACCCCGCTTGCGCAACAAAAAGAGGATAAAGCCATTTTATCAGGAGAATTTACCCATTGGCCCGAAATGGAAGATTATGATGGTGTTGTGCATGCTGGATTTGTCATTCCTTTTATTGATATTGTTTCCATGATTAATTTTAGCACCGATAAAATGCTTGCTCCCAATACCAAGGCCCGCATTTATAAAGATGTTGAGGTCCCAGGAAATTTAGTCATCCCCAGCCAGGAAGAACGTTTTATGGGATTTATTTCTGTGTATGTTTCAAAACCCCAATATCAAATGCCTTTGCTTAAAAATTCAACGCAGAGCCTCATTGCACTTGCCGGCGATCTTCCCTTTTCAGACATGGCAAAAGGCATTATTAATAAACACCCTCTTCCTGATCTTTTAAACCTTTTTGAACTCAAACAATTTAGCATGGTCTTAAATCATGCGATGTCGTCTGAAAATCAAAACTTAGACATTCCTTTAACCTATGCCTTAAAATCCAGATTTGATGTTTCGGTGAATCAATCGCCCAACGACAAAGACATTATTTATATTTCTGCTGGCGCCTTTAAAGATAAACTGGATCAGCTTTTCCCGATGGACTTTAAAGTAAGCAGTCGCTCTAAAAGTAATAAAAGTGCCCGCTTAAAATCACTGGCTGCACATAATATTTTTCCTCCGCTGCAAGAACTTGTGATGCTCATTGCAGCAGACCTTCCCAAAAACTCTAAAGACTCTCGCAAAAAAGATACCGCGCTTTCAGGGGTTCTGACGCGCCCCGCACAATCAGATCAATCGATTTATGTGACTGCATTTTTGGATCTTTTGGATTTGTTTCAAAAGGGAAATACTTTTTCCTATCAAAAACGAAACACAGAGGACTACCCGCTTCAATCGCAAATGAGTGTTTCGTTTATTAATTTAGAACCTAAAAAAGATGAAAAAGACGAAAAGAAGGAACTCCCCCCCACACAAACCTGGTGGACTGTGGTGGCGCCCTCTTCCTTGGAACGCTACAAACTGCCAACGCTTCCCAATGAGCTTTCAACCTTCCCCACCCCCAACGCGAATCAAAAACTAACGTTCGCCATGAATGTGTTTGGATTTAATTCAAAAGAGTATACGTTTGATTATCATAACCTCGCAGATGATATTTACACAAAAGGTCTCACACATTTTTCAAGAAATGAGCTTGATATTCAGCCATGAAGAACCTTTACGTTCTATTGGTTTTTAGTTTTTTATTTTGGACGGGGTGTGCAAGTACGCCCGTACCAAAAGATTCACATCTGGGGGTTCAAATAAAAATTTTCCATGCCTCCTATGACCAGGCATGGTCTGCGACATTAAAAGCCCTCAAAGACTATCAACTGATTACAACCAATAAAGATGCTGGCCAAATTGAAACAGAATTTAAAACAGGAACCACCCAAGATCATATTGCCTACTTTGCTGCAATCGATACACGCATTACAAAAGACATGAAATGGAAACTGAAGGTTCAAGTTCTACAATTAAAACCTGAAATCACGCGCGTCAGTGTAGAAAAATTTGAATATGAAAGCTCTGGTTTTTTGGAAAGCTATGAACCCAAAAAATCAAATCTCTTACTTGAAAAAGCGATGATCTATAGAATTGGTCGTTTGATTCAGATTGATCAGAAAATTTCGAGTTTACTGACAAAGCCCGTTTTAGACTTAAATTGAGGGCATGCCCCCACCACGGCCACTGGATTCATCCTCTTCAGATGTTCCCGTTCCAATGGGACCATAATGTGTGGGTTCAAGCTTTCGTTGGCCATCCACAAGTTCTTTCAATTCTTTTCCAACTTTAAAAAAGGGCAAACGTTTGGGGGAAACTTGAATGGTTTGTCCGGTTCTGGGATTTCGACCTTGATAGGCCTCATAGGCTTTATTGACAAAACTTCCAAAACCACGAATTTCAATACGATCATTATCGGTCAACGCGTGGGACATAGAATCAAAAACAATGTTCACCACTGTTTCTGCCTTCTTTTTGGTAATATTTGCCTTTTGTGAAATGATTTCAATAAGTTGTGACTTGTTCATTCAAATCCCCTTTCAAAATAATTAAAACAAATCACTTCGTAAGTATTTGTAATGACTCGCCAATTCATTCTGACATTTCACCTAAAACGTGTCAATAAAATAATTTCACAAAAAGGTTAGATATTTTAAGTACTTAGGAATTTGACCCCGGGACGAATCGAACGCCCATCAGCGGTTTAGGAAACCGCAGCTCTATCCTTTTGAGCTACGGGGTCATGTTCGCAGCATTTGGCTTTTGTTTTATCCTGCCGCAAAGAAACTTGTCAACGACATGTCTATGAAATAGAACTAAGCCGTGCAATTGAGATGGGTTTTTATTTTATGTTTCTTGTTTTTTGCATCGACCCCCCATGCAAAAGAACGCAATTTACGGGAACACCTACAAACCATCACCCCAGAAATTGAAGAAACCGAAGAAGTCTATTGGCACCAAGTTCCGACATGGCCCAGAGATGAAAATAGAAGAAATCCAGACCCAAAATATTCTGCCAATCGGGGTGGGTTTAATCTGAATATAAATGCCTTAACGCCCTGGTTTCCAGAAATGCCGACTGTTTCTGCAGAACATTTAAAAAAAGGGGAATTTAAAATGCGCCTGGGCATCAACCACTCTTCTGTCCATCAAATACATGAAGGCAATGGATATGCGCTAACGGCCGATTATGAACTGGTGGATATTTATGCCGAAATGACCCACCAAACCTTTGAACGCATTCAACTCGGCATGATCCTTCGTGCTCTGCATTATAGTGCCGGTCGAACAGACCCGCTTTTAAATGATTTTCATGAAGGACTTGGCCTAAAGAAAGGGGTGCGGGGCGATGCACCGATCAATCAATATGCCAATCGCTTCACCAAAGATGGAAAAACACTGTATGATGTTAAAAACAATCAAGTTGGGATGGGCGATATTCTCTTAATCGCAAAATTTAAAGCTCTCGATGAAACAAAAAATCTTCCAACGATTTCCATTGTAACAGTGCTAAAAGTGCCAACAGCATCCGATACCTTGGGCTATAATTCCGACTCTTGGGATTCTATTTTGGGCATTGCAATGACAAAACAACTCACCCAAAACCTGAAAATTCATATGAATACCGGGGTAACCCTTCCGGGAACAGCTAAAAACATGCCTGATTTATCGGAATTTTATTCTGCCATGACAGCGTTAGAATATTTTATCACGGAAACATTTTCGATTGTTCTCCAAAATAATTTTTCAACCAGCCCTTTTGAAAATTACGATTTTCGCTATGTGAATGGCGAAAGTTGGTATGGGAGCATTGGGCTTCATGTCAGACTTAAAAATGGCATTCAACTGCATTTTGATTTCACAGATGAATTTTTAAATGACAGAGATTCCGATTTTAAATTTGGCTGGGCATGGGATTTTTAGTTTTTAAACTCTGATTTCCCGCGAATATCAATCCAATCCATATCAAGTTCTGCTTTCTTTTCGTATTTGAATTTAACCGTTGGTTGAATACTAAAAACCTTATTTTTGCCACGAAAGGCAAAAGAAATTTCATAGGTTTCGCCCTCTTGAAATTGACATTCGAGCTCATTGAGAAATACTTTTACAATGCCATTTTCCCCGACTTCAAAGCGCTTAAATAAATTTCGATCATCCGGCGTTTGATAGAGAAGAGATCCCCTCACCCACTTGAAATGTATGTGATTGATTAAGAACCAAAATCCTTCAATCTCATTGGGGACAGCGTCTGTTTCAAACTGTAAAATAAACTGGTTTTCTCCTTCTGGGCGCAAGAGGACAAGATTTTTAATGTCACTTCTATCTAAATTTTCCCTACCTTCAAAGGCCTCATCGTCTTTTTCGTGTAAGTCTGGACGCGTAACTTCTAAGACATCTCCCCATTCTTCTTCTTTACCTTCTACTTTTCCGCCCTGAAACGAAACGCGATAATAAATATTTTTTTCATCCGCCAAATGCAGCATGGCCGTTAAATATTTCCATTGAAAGGCAGAATCATGATGAAACTCAGATAAAAGAGAAGCTCTTTTTTTTCGATCTTCTTCCAATTTTATTCTTAAAAAATGATCCAATGTTTCTTTAGCTTCTTTCATGATCCGAATGCGATCTTGCGCTTTTTTACTGCGAAGCGCAAAAATCCATGTGACCCAATTGGCCCATTTTTCTCTTTTTTCGGGACTTTTCCACTCTGAAGGATGAATATTATGCGCTTTGGCAAGTGCCCGCCACATGTCTTCTTCAGAAGCCAATAAAATTTGGTCGACAGCTTCTAAATTAAAACGGATATGAAGTTGTAATTCTGTTTTTCCATACTCACGTCTGGGGTCGTATCGACTTTCATCAAAAAAC
>MGRI01000003.1:8118-15311 GCA_001798105.1 Deltaproteobacteria bacterium RIFCSPHIGHO2_02_FULL_40_11 | reverse complement strand
CTTCTGGCGGCAGGTGCAAATTTAAGAGATATCCAAGAACTTCTGGGACATGAAAGTTTATCGACCACACAAAAATACACACAAGTCAGTGTAGAAAAACTCATGGAGGCTTATGACAAATCTCATCCCAAAGCTTAAAGGCACAACCATTGTCGGCGTGAAACACAAAGGGAAAATTGCAATTGCTGGCGATGGGCAAGTCACCCTCGGCCATACGGTCATGAAACATACGGCTAAAAAAGTAAGACGTATTTATAAAGATAAAGTGGTGGTCGGGTTTGCCGGTGCCACGGCAGATGCATTTACGCTGTTTGAAAAATTTGAAACCAAGCTAGAGCAATATAATGGAAACTTGGTTCGTGCTGCCGTAGAACTTGCCAAAGACTGGAGAACCGATAAAATTTTAAGACGCCTGGAAGCCCTTCTGATTGCCGCAGACACAAAAAACTTACTGGTCATTTCAGGCATGGGAGATGTCATCGAACCCGATGACGGCGTCATTGCCATTGGTTCAGGCGGCCCCTATGCTACGGCAGCTGCAAAAGCTTTGGTGGAACACTCCAGCTTAAAAGCCAAAGACATCGCAGAAAAAGCTTTGAAAATTGCTGCAAATATTTGTATTTACACCAACGAACAAATTACAAGCGAGGAAGTTTAATGAAACACTTAACACCCAAAGAAACGGTTCAAGAACTGGATAAATATATTGTTGGCCAACATCAAGCCAAGCGCGCTGTGGCCATCGCCCTTCGAAACCGCTGGCGAAGACAACAAGTCCCCAAAGATTTAAGAGACGAAATCGCCCCCAAAAATATTATTATGATGGGCCCCACTGGCGTTGGGAAAACAGAAATTGCGAGACGCCTTGCAAAACTCGCGGATGCACCTTTCTTAAAAATTGAAGCCTCAAAGTTTACAGAAGTAGGGTATGTGGGAAAAGATGTTGAATCGATGATTCGAGATCTCACTGAACTTTCTGTTCGCATGACCAAAGAAGAAGAAAAGAAAAAAGTTTTAGACCGCGCCGCAGCCAGATCAGAAGAACAGCTTTTAGATCTTTTGCTCCCTCCCATTGAAAGAAAATTTACGCCCAACAATACACTCGACCCCAGAGAAGCCACTTTAAAAATTGCGGCCCCCACTCCCCCCATAGACCAAAATCATTCACGAGAGCGCCTGCGAATAATGCTGAAAGAAGGAAAACTCGATCAAAGAGAAGTTACTTTAAAAGCTTCTGAAAGAAGAGGCGGCCTTCCCATGATGGTAGAAGTTTTTACCAATGCCGGCTCACCTGAAGAAATGAATAAAAATCTTCAAGACATGTTTAAAAACATGATGCCGCAAGGCCAAAAAAGTAAAAAAATGAAAGTTCCTGAAGCCCTCACGGTGCTTACGCAAATGGAAGCCCAAAAAATGGTCGATATGGATAAGGTGATTGAAATAGCGCTTCAAAAAGTTCAAAACTCTGGGATTATTTTCTTAGATGAAATCGATAAAGTCGCCAAACGAGAAGGATTCTCTGGTGCAGACGTCTCCCGAGAGGGCGTTCAAAGAGATTTACTGCCCATTGTGGAAGGATCCAACGTCTTCACAAAATATGGCATGGTGAAAACAGACCATATTTTATTTATTGCAGCGGGGGCCTTTCATATTTCAAAACCCTCAGATCTCATCCCAGAGCTTCAGGGGCGTTTTCCCATTCGCGTAAAACTCGATAGCCTCACCAAAGACGATTTTAAACGGATCTTAACAGAGCCCAAAAATGCGCTCACCAAACAATATCAGGCCCTGATGCAAACAGAAGAGATTGAATTGGAATTTACCCAAGACGCCATTGAAGAACTCAGCGACATTTCTTCCATTGTCAACCAACGGCAAGAAAATATTGGGGCAAGACGACTGCACACCGTTTTGGAAAAGCTCTTAGATGAAATTTCTTTCGATGCTCCGGATATGGAAAAACAAAAAATTAAGATTGATCAAAAATATATCCGTGAAAAATTACACGATGTCATTGAAGACGAGAATCTAAGTCGCTACATCCTCTGATACACTCTCAATAACTTCTTTAAATCCACATTCCTTATTCAAGCAGGCATGTTCTGTTCCGCGAGACTTTGTAATTTTTAAAACAAGAAAGGTCGCTTTACAGTCTGGACAGGCTTTTTTAATGGGCTTATACCATGAGGCGAATTTACATTCCGGATATTTCGAACACCCATAAAAAATACGCTTTGCGCGGGACCGTTTTTCAACAACATCCCCCTGACATTCTTTTTCGGGGCATTTCACACCCACACTAAAAGATTTTGTGGATTTACATTCCGGATATTTTGAACACGCCAAAAAGCGCCCAAACCGTCCATGTTTTACCGTCATGGGGCTTGCACATTTTTCACATTTTTCATCCACTGTTTCTTGCGGTTTAATTTCAACTTCACCTTCATCTGTAATATGGATTTCTTTTGTATTTTTACAGTCTGGATAAGAAGAACACGCCAAAAATTTTCCGCGACGCCCCCACTTCACAACCATGCCCGAGCCACACTTATCACACTTATGTTTTGTTTCGGCAGCTTCTGTTTTAACATTTCGCATTTCTTTTTTTGCTTTTTGAAGTCTTTCATCAAAGGGGGTATAAAACTCTCTTAAAACACTAACCCAGTTTTCTTTTCCCTCTTCAATAGCATCGAGCTTTTCTTCAAGCTGTGCTGTAAACTCTATATCCATTACTTTCGGAAAACTCTTCACCAAAAGTTCTGTAATCAATTGCCCCAAATCTGTGGGATAAAATCGATTTTCTTTTTTCACCACATAATCTCGGTTTTGAATGGCGCTAATAATCGAAGCATACGTCGAAGGCCGACCAATGCCATTTTCTTCCAAAGCCTTCACCAAAGAAGCTTCTGAATATCTGGGCGGCGGCTCTGTAAAATGTTGATTCGGCGTTAACTTTTCAAAATTTAAAATATCTTTCTCTTGAACATTGGGAAGCGAAGTATCCCGATCTTCTTCTTTGTCTTCTCCCTTTTGCAGTTGCTTTTCTTCAATTTCTTCCTGATAAACAGCCAAAAATCCATTGAATTTTAGAATACGTCCTGTGGCATAAAAAACATATTGTCCTTTTTTCGTCTGAGAGCCCTCGGCATCAATCAAGAGCGTTGTTTGGTCATAGACAGCAGGGGTCATTTGACACGCGACAAACCGATTCCAAATCAGTTCATAGAGTCGAAACATATCACGCTCTACATACCGCTTTACTTTGTGAGGAGGATATTCGGTGGATGTGGGGCGAATCGCTTCGTGAGCATCTTGCGCAGATTTTTTACCTTTATAAAAGTTTGGTGTATCGGGGATATAGTCTTTACCATATTGTTTTGTAATAAAATCTCTCACCTGCGAAACGGCATCGTTCGATAAACGTACAGAATCGGTTCGCATATAAGTAATAAGCCCGGTAGCCCCTTCAGAGCCCATTTCAATCCCTTCATACAGGCGTTGAGCCAACATCATGGTTTTCTTTGTTGAAAAACCAAGTTTCCGTGCAGCATCTTGCTGTAATTTAGACGTAATAAAAGGAGGAACTGGATTTTTCTTACGCTCTTGCTTTTTGACTTCAAAAACATTGTAGGTTGCCCCCTTTAGATTTTGAAGGATGTGATCTGCTTCTTTTTGATTGGAAACCTCGGCTTTTTTTCCATCAATTTTTTGAAGTTTTGCATCAAAAGCAGTTTTGTCATAAGAAAGCGTCGCAATAATTGTCCAATATTCTTCGGACTTAAATGCTGCGATTTCATGATCGCGTTCTACAACCATCCGAAGCGCAACCGACTGAACGCGTCCGGCAGACAGTCCTCTACGAACTTTATCCCAAAGAATCGGACTAATTTTATATCCTACCAAGCGATCTAAAATACGTCGAGTTTGCTGAGCCTCATACTTATGCTTATTCAATTCCAGGGGATGTTGAATGGCTTCTTGAACAGCACGTTTTGTAATTTCATTAAAAAGAACACGTTGAATTTTTTTATTCTTTGATTTTAAATCTTCATAAATATGCCACGCAATGGCCTCCCCTTCGCGGTCGGGGTCTGGGGCCAAAAAGACTTCATCGACAGAGTTGGCAAGCTTTTTTAGTTCGCTTAAAATCTTCTTCTTTCCTTGAATTACCTCATATTCGGGTTCAAAATCTTTTTCAAGATTCACACCCAAGCTTTTCTTCGGAAGGTCTTTCACGTGGCCAATGGATGCAGCCACTTTAAATCCTTTTCCAAGATATTTTTTAAGCGTATTTGCCTTGGCTGGCGATTCTACAATGACTAAGGCTGTGGCCACTGCAACCTCCGAACGTACTGTCCTTTGTTTTGAGCAATAACTCCCTGCAATTCACTGGTCATGAGAAGTTCCGTTAAATGATCAGGCTGAAAAGACGTTTCATCTAAAATTTCATTAAAATCTTTCGGACGGTCCAATGTATGTATAATCTTTTTTTGCTCCACTGTTAAAGACTGCACAAAATTTGACCTATGTGTCAAGGGATCTTTCAATTTGAAGTCAGGATACTCATCCAAAACATCTTGAACTTTCGAAATCAGCTTTGCGCCATTTTGAATTAAATCATGCGTTCCTTCCGCTTGAGGGGTGTCAATTCGACCTGGCACACAAAACACATCTCTCCCTTGGTCCAACGCATATTTTGCAGTAATGCGCGACCCACTTTTAAAGGTCGCCTCCACAACAATAACGCCTTTGGAAAGCCCACTGATAATCCGATTTCGCCGTGGGAAATTTTGTGCATGCGGAGCCGTTTGCCAAGGAAACTCAGAAATTAAGGCCCCGTTTCGCGTCACATCTTCATAAAGTTTTCTGTGCCCCGGGGGGTAAATGTGCCCAAATCCACACCCTAAAACCCCGATGGTCCACCCTCCGGCTTCCAAGGTGGATCTGTGGGCCATGCCGTCAATGCCAAGCGCCATCCCGCTCACCACGCACACATCATGGGTTGCAAGCTTCGAACAAAGCATTTTTGTAACATCGAGCCCATAGGCAGTAGCTCGCCTGGCGCCCACAACTGCCAAATACAATTGCGTTTTGGGTAAATGCCCTTTCACATATAAAAGAAGGGGCGCATCTGGAATTTCTTTTAAAAGCTTTGGATAGGCTTCGTCCCAAAAAGAAAGAAGCTTAACGCCCTGCGAATGCGCCATTTCAATTTCACCCAAAATATCTTGCTCCAAAAAAGGAATATCCCTTTTTTGATTTAAACATTCGAAAGTTTCTTTCCAATCTCCAGAAATGTCAGATTTTATTTTTTCGATCTCTTGCGCAGAAAGATGAAAAAAATTAAGTCCCACTTGATAAAACAAATCGTTGGTAAACATCAGGGCGGATACTATAGGAATTCGAAGAGATTTGTCAAATTAAGACCAATAAGTTGACACACACCCCCATTCATTGCTATGCAATAAAACCATGTCTAATATTGAAGTTCGAACCATTCCATACGGCTCCAAAGCATTCAAAGATTTTTTACATTTCCCTTGGGAAATTTATAAAAATGACCCCCATTGGGTGCCGCCCTTACTTTTAGATGTTAAAAATATTTTTAATCCCAAGAAAAATCCTTTTTTTGAGCATTCCTCATTAGAAATTTTAGGGGCATATCAAAACAATAAAATGGTCGGACGATTGGTGGTGGGCGAAAATACAGCCTCCAATCACTATCGCAATGAAAATGTTTCCTTTTTTGGTTTTTTTGAAAGCGCAGATGACTCAAATGTTGCAAAAGCGCTCTTTGAAAAAGCGTTGGAATGGTCTAAAAACAAAGGATGTAAAACACTTCGCGGCCCATTTAATTTAACGTTTCACGATGATTGCGGGCTTTTGGTCGAAGGCTTTGATTCAGATCCCTATATCATGATGAGCTATAATCGTCCCTATTACGATCAGCTCATACAAGGGGCCAGTCTTCATCAGGTGATGGATGCTTATGCTTTCTATGGCACAGCAGATGATATTATGACAGATCCGCTTTTACAAATTTCGGATCATGTCAAAAAAGAGCTCAACCCCGTTGTTCGTCAAATTAATTTAAAACAAGGTTTTTTAGAGGATGTGTATGTTGCGCTGGATATGGTCAATGAATCTTTAGAAGGCCATTGGGCCACCTACCCCATGACCAAAAAAGAAATTGCTTATAAGGCCAACGATTTAAAAAAAATTGTTATTCCAGAGCTTTGTTTTTTTGTGGAAGTTCAAGGCAAGCCTGTTGGGTTTAGTTTAACCATTCCCAATTTGAATGAAGCTCTTAAAAAAGCCAATGGCAGGCTTTTTCCATTTGGGCTTTTAAAAATCTTATGGCATGCCCGAAAAATTAAATCTTTAATGTCCTTTCAATTGGGCATGGTGAAAGAATATCAAAAATCTGGCTTGGGAGCATTTTGCTATGTGGAAATCTGGAAGCGGGCCAAAGCCTTAGGCTATGTCGAGGGTGAAGGCGGACGTGTTTTTGCAAATAACCCACGCATGTTGCAAGCCGCAAAGCTCTTAGGCTTGAAGCCTTATAAAACCTATCGATGGTACGAAAAAGAAATTTAATTTAAGCTGCTTTTTCCAAAACTTCTTCGTGTTGTACTTTGGCTTTTTCTTCCATCATGTATCCCGCTCCCCGAACGGTCTTAATAATAGAAGGTTGAAGTGCGGAATCGAGCTTTTTACGAAGATAATTAATATACACATCTACAATATTGGTGAATGTCTCTGTATTTTCCCCCCAAATATGGTTTAAAATCATATTGCGTGTCACAATTTTATTGGGATTCATCATAAAAAACTCTAAAAGAGTATATTCTTTAACGGTTAAATCGACCACTTTCCCATTTTTAGTCACCCTGTGTGCTGTGCGGTCCAATGCCACATCTCCATGTTTTAAAATCTGTGCCGATTGCTCGGCCCCTCTTCGCAGCAGGTTTTCAATTCGAATTTCAAGTTCTTCCAATTCACAAGGCTTGGTCAGGTAATCATCGCATCCCGCATTAAAAGCTTTTACTTTGTATTCTGTATCTTTATGCACGGTCAACATAAAGACCAAAATTTCTGGGTAAGTATGTTTTATTTCTCTACAAATATTCACCCCTTCTTTTCCTGGAAATACCCAATCTAAAATCACAATTTTTGGAGAAAGTTGTCTTACT
>MGRI01000003.1:3410-8105 GCA_001798105.1 Deltaproteobacteria bacterium RIFCSPHIGHO2_02_FULL_40_11 | reverse complement strand
CTTGTGCGGCATTTAATTCGTGAACTTCATAACCCCGCGGGGTTAAAAAATCTTTAATGAGTCTTAAATCATCTTGATTATCATCGATCACCAATATTTTTGGATTCGATTTAGGGGAAGTTTTTTCCATCTTTTTACTCCTTCTTAAGCCGCTTTTCTTAAGTTTAAATCTTCAAGCATGTATCCAAAACCACGTATCGTTTTAATGAGAGATCTTTGTCCGGGGTCATCCACTTTTTTACGTAAATAATTGATATAGACATCCACAATATTGGTAAAGGTTTCGGGATTATTTGTCCCCCAAACATGCTCCAAAATCATTTTTCGGGACAAAACCTGATCCACATTTTCGAGCAAGTACTCTAAAAGCGTATATTCGGTCAGCGATAATTCAATGGGCTGACCATTTTTTGTGACACGATGTGCTTTCCGATCTAAAGCCAAGTATCCATAGGAAAGTTTATCTTGTTCCCCTTTTTTAGGTGCTCTTCGAAGTAAGTTTTCCATACGCACCATCAGCTCTTCTGTTTCACAAGGCTTGGTCAGGTAATCATCACACCCCGCCTGAAAAGCTTCTTTTTTATTTTGGATATTGCTATGAATGGTTAATAAGATAATGGGAATTGCGGGATTTTTCTTTTTTAAACTTTTACAAACGTCACTTCCAGAAATGCCAGGCATATTGAAATCCACAACCACAATGTCTGGTTTTTCTTTATCAAACTGATACACGCCCTCATACCCATTTTTTGCTGTAACCACCTGATATCCCTTGGGTTTCAGGTCTCTTTCCACCAATTTTAAATCTTCCATTTTGTCATCAATCAGTAATACTTTTGGCATTTTAGCCTCCTTACTTCTTACTTACGTTGTATCGGAACCTCCCAAAGAAACTTTAATGAAAAAATAAGAGAAACTTAATGAGTATCATTTTTTTTGCAAAAAAAGCTGAATCATTATAAATAGATAGAAATGTTTACCCGATGGACCTTCACGCTGGCGATCCTAATCAGTTTTAACCTTGTGCCCTATCCATCTTCGGCTTATTACGGATTACGCTCCACGGAAGCCCAACTCACCTTTCAAGCAAGCTTAGAAACAGATTTTTCGGATTTTGTCATCCCCTGCGAAGACGGGGGATCTTTTTCAATTGTAACCCTGAATCAAAAAGGCTCCCCCAGAAAACAGGCTTTAAAGAAAGTTCGTAATCAACTTCAATTTTTAGTGGGGACCTTTCAATCTGAGTCTTTTTATCAAGAATTTGGCTATCGAGGGATCTTAGGCGAAGACCACAGGTCGCAGATTGAATTTATAGATATTGAAGACACCCCAGATCCAAAACGAAAAAAACTTTCTTACCAGTTTAAAGGAACCGTTGTTTTTGATAAACAAGCATTTGGAAATGCCAGTTATAAAAATGCGATTCGAACAGTGCCCATTAAGCTTCCGCTTTCACCTGACCGTATTTATAAGTTGAGCCTGGTCAAAGGATTTAATCCTTGTACAGATCCTGAATATAATACAGAAGATGATTTTTGGTATTTCTGGGATCCTGATCTAAAAAAATGCTCTCTCAAAAAAGATTCTAAAAATGTGATTCGGACCTTTGGCACGCTCGTTCGGAAAAAAAGTACACTGCTTACCTATCCTGAATACGATCGACTTTTTGGTGATAATCTCAATGGTGAAACTCTCAACATCGCACTTTTTTTTGGCTATATTGACGAAATTGATATTTTGAGCTTTAGACACTCAAAAAGAGTCAGACGTCGAAAAAGAGATGATGCTTACGATGCCTATCGTTCCACAATTCAAGAACTTAAAAAAAGAGGGTTTCGCATCACCCATGCAAAAGAACTTTTTCGTGTATATCCAGCCCCAGATGGAAAACATCATTTTACAAATGGTTTAAATTTTTTAACACGGCTTCAAAAACAGGTACCTTCTGAACTTGGAACAACGATTGACCTTAAAATTCAAATTCTTTTGGCAGATACTTCTATTGATGCAAAAGACGCGACCTTTCACCATTATATAAAGCCAGCTTTCGAATCGGCAGATATTGTGCTCTACGACGGTCATTCTGGGTTAGGGGGAAACCTCGATCTTACGTCCCAAGAATTTCAGGACATCCAATTTACCCCCAATAAATACCAAATTTATTTTTTTAATGGGTGTAGCACCTATCCCTATTTCAATGGATCGTTCTTTAACAAAAAAGGGGGGAGAAAAAACCTAGAAATTATTACTTCAGGGCTCCCCACCTTAACGGCAACTTCTGTTTTAAATACGCTGGCTTTCTTAGATTATTTTTTAGAAGGTAAAACCAGGTCCTATCAAAAAATTCTACAAAACTTAACCCGTTCTAATTTTGAAGAAGAAGAGGATTTGGTTTACTTGTTAGGAGTGAACGGGGATGAAGACAATAGCTTTCGGCCTTAATTTTTCTTTTTGAATCGCGAAATATAAAACCCATCCATAGGACTGTCTCCAGGGACCGTTTTCAATTCTTCTTCTTGTAAAAATTCTGGGTTATTTTTTAAGAACGCGGCGACCACACCTTGCGTTTCTTCAGGGGTAAACGTACAGACACTATAAACCAAAATGCCCTTGGGTTTTAAAAATGGACTTAAGTGATTTAACATTTTTAATTGGAGGCCAGAAAGGGATTCAATTAGGGCTTGGCTTTTGGTCCATTTTGCTTCTGGACGTCTTCGAAGCGATCCTAAGGCACTACAAGGCGCATCGAGTAAAATTTTATCAAACTGGTTTTCAGTGTGAAACCGAAGCACATCGATCGTTTGAAGTTCAATATTTTTTGCATCCACTCTTTGAAGGTTGACTTGCGTTTGTTTTGTTTTTTGAGGATCAATCTCAAGCGCCAAAATCTTTGCTTGGTTTTGAGACAACTCTGCAAAATGTGTGAGTTTACCTCCAGGCGCGGCACATGCGTCTAAAATAAGTTCATTGGGTTTGGGATCCACAACCAATCCCACCCTTTGGGACGCTTCATCTTGAATGGTAAACTCCCCTTCAAGAAATCCAGGAAGGCTTTGCACGGAAACACCGCCTTCCACACGCAATCCCTGAGGCGCAGTTTGTGTGTGTGTAACTTTTAAATTCGGAAATTCTTTTTTTAGTTTTGCTTCATAATCCGATCGATTTGTTTTTAAACAGTTTACCCGTAATGTTAAAGGCGCTTGCTCATTATTTGCGTTACAAATTTTAAGTGTTTTACTTTTTCCAAATTGATTCAGCCACCGTTGCACCATCCATGTGGGATGCGCCGTATCAAATGCAATCCCTTCTGGCGTGGATTTCGGTGCTGCGTACCACTTGTCAATGATTAGGCTTCGCTTTCGATCCATCGTTCTTAAAATACCATTTACAAACCCACGCGCATGAAACTCGGGTCCTTTTTTAACCAAGTTTACGGTTTCATAAATGGCAGCATAACTTGTCATGTTTTTTAGGAAAAAAAGTTGGTACGTTCCCAATCGTAAAACATCTAAAATAAAGAGAGAAAGTTTTTTGAGTGGCTTTCGGCTAAAGCGTTCGATCGTTGCATCGAGTTTCCCTTGCCAACGCAAAATCCCATAAACCAATTCTGTACAAAAGGCACGGTCTTGGGGGGAGAGATTTTTGGCCTCTTGAAAAACCTGATTTAAAGCTTCAGAAGATTTTAAGCCCCGATGGACGAGGCTAAGCGCTTCTAGAACAATTTCTCGAGAGATAGACATGTAATTTTACCTAAAAATTATTTTTTAGAAGTCAAAAAATAAGGGGCCAGAAGCTGATACGTTTTTTCCAAACTAATGGGCATGACTTTGACACTCCCCACAGCCGGCATAAAATTATGATCGCCGCGCCATCTGGGGACAACATGCATGTGGAGGTGGCTTTCAATCCCAGCTCCAGCCGCTTTCCCGACATTCATGCCAACATTAAAGCCCTGGGGGTGAAAAACTTTCTTTAAAATACGACTCACTTCTTGCACCACATTAAAGATTTCCAATCCTTCTTCCGACGTTAAATCTTCTATTTTATCAATGTGTCGATAAGGGACCACCATTAAATGACCATTCGTATAAGGGTACTTATTTAAGATGACATAGGTGAGTGGATTTTTTGCCAAAACCAATGCTTGCTTTGCATTTTTCTTTTTTGGACAAGCACAAAAAATGCAGCCTTTTTCTTTTTTGCCTTTGATGTATTCTAACCTCCAGGGAGCCCAAATCCTCTTCATAGAAACTCCCTTAAATCGGCATCAGATAAAGCAGTGGAGACAAAAGCACTTGTTTTTGTGTTGTATAATCCATCCATCTGTTGGCGGCCTCTCCAAAAATAAGTTTCATAAACTTCTTTTCTTTTTCAGGATAAACCAAATTGGGTTCACCTTCCAGCTTTGCTAACGTTTGGGCAAGTTGGACAGCATCATCAAATGTGCCAATGTCATCAATCAGTCCCCATTCTTTGGCTTGTGCACCTGTAAAAACACGCCCATCGGTTGCCATTTCAATGACATCTGGTCTTAAATTTCGCTCTGAAAGAACGGTTCCCCGAAATTGGGCATACACATTTTGAATGAGCTCATCTAAAAGTTTCTTTTCATCTGGGCGCATCGGACGAAAAGGAGAGCCAATATCTTTATACCGACCACTGGTAATCACCGTATGATCAATCTTGGCCCATTTA
>MGRI01000003.1:0-3397 GCA_001798105.1 Deltaproteobacteria bacterium RIFCSPHIGHO2_02_FULL_40_11 | reverse complement strand
CGTTCCAGGGCTTGCCATGATTTTTTGAGCCCCCAAAGACACATAGTACCCCCCAGAAGCTGCAATGGTTCCCATGGAAGCGACCACCTTTTTTGTCTTTTGAAGCTTTTTAAGCGCTTGATAAATTTCTTGAGAGGGGCCAACAGCGCCCCCCGGAGAGTTCACACGTACCACAACAGCTTTAATGTAGGACTCTTTTTCATATTTTTTCAGTGTTTTTAAAATGGACTCTGCGTCATAAATCACCCCTTCAACTTTTACAATCCCAATACTGGCTGATCTTAAAACGCTGGGTTTTTCACCCACCAGGGAATAGATTAAAAAAACACCCCCTGCAAATAAAAAGATAAAAACGATGCCGATGATGGCAAAGAAAAATAATATGGGATGATTTCTCATGAAAGACTATTTGTCATCTTTATCGGAATCGCTCGGGGTATCGTCGTCTTCTTCTTTTTTTGTCACCGCTGATTTTAACTTTTGAAGCAATCCACCTTCTTTAGAAAAAAGATCTCCAAGCTTGCTTTTCGGTTGGGCTTTTCCATCTTTCAAGTACTTTTCAAGGCTTTCTTTTTCTTCACGTTTGTTGAGCGACTTAATACTTAAAGAAATTTTTCGTTCGCGGTTATCAATGGAAAGTATTTCTGCCCGAACGGCATCGCCCACTTTGTATAAAGATTTAGGATCTTGATGTTTTTCACCAGTGATCTCTGAAATATGCACCAAGCCTTCAATGTCATGGGTCACTTGAATAAAATATCCAAAATCGACCACTTTGGTAATTTTACCTTCGATGATGCTGCCCTTTTTATGCTGCGCTTTCATGTCTTCCCATGGATCTTTCTCAAGCTGTTTAATCCCCAATGAAAACTTTTCATTTTCGGGGTCGATGTTTAAGACAACCACATCTATTTTATCCCCTTTATTGTAGGCTTCTTGTGGTTTTATATTTTTTTGCGTCCAAGAAATATCAGAAACATGCACCAACCCATCGACGCCCTCACCGACATCTACAAATACACCAAAGTCGGTTAAATTTTTAACTTCTCCTTGTAGTTTTGTTCCAGGCGGAAATTTCTGAGATAAAATGTCCCATGGATTTTCTTGCGTCTGCTTTAGCCCCAATGAAATGCGTCGATTGATAGGATCAATCTCTAAAATCTGCGTATCAACTTGATCCCCGACTTTTAAAACCTGTGAAGGATGTTTCACTTTTTGCGTCCAAGACATTTCTGAAACATGAATAAGCCCTTCAACCCCTTTTTCAATTTCCACAAAGGCGCCGTAATCGGTTAAGCTAATGACTTTTCCTTGAATGCGATCATCCACGCGATATTTATATTTCACCTGATCCCAGGGATCGGCCTGGAGTTGTTTCAGACCCAAAGAAACACGTCCTTTGTCAGGATCGTACTTTAAAACTTTGACTTGAAGCGTAGAACCCACAGATAAAATTTCAGAAGGATGTTTCAATCTCCCCCAAGACATATCGGTAATATGTAAGAGGCCATCGACGCCGCCTAAATCAATAAAGGCGCCGTACTCTGTAATATTTTTAATCACGCCATCAACAATGCTTCCTTCTTCAAGAGTGTGTAAAAGTTTTTCTCTTTTTTCAGCGCGCTCATCTTCTAAAACAGCTTTTCTAGAAACAACAACATTGCCTCGTTTTTTATTGAGCTTAATCACTTTGAAACGATATTTTTGCCCCACATAATCATTTAAATTTTTGGGCGGTCTGACATCGATTAAAGAGGCTGGGACAAAGGCTCTTACACCGATATCCACCGTAAAGCCGCCTCGGACTTTATCGATCACAATGCCTTCAACCAATTGTCCTTCTTTGGATGCCGTTACAATTTGGTCCCAGGCCTGAAGCGCTTCTGCGCGCTGACGGGACAATTGAACGGTGCCTGCTGAATTTTCAATTTTTTCAATATAAACTGGAAAGTGATCCCCTTCTTGGACTTGAATTTCGCCTTTTTCATTTCGAAATTCCCGAACAGGGATTTGGCCTTCAGATTTATAGCCAATGTCGACAAGAACAAAATCATCAAGCACCTGAATTACGGTGCCATCAACAATTTCTCCTTCTTGAAAATGTTTTCCTTTTAAACTTTCTTCGAACAGTTCTTTAAAACTTTTCTTCTCCGCTGCTGCCATGTACAAAACTTATTTAACCTCCAAATTCAATCCGTTACATTTACTAAAATACAAATCTCTTGTCAACAAGAACAGTATTGACGTTTCTTCTTTCTTTGCCTAAAAAGAAACTTCTATGTCAAAAAGCATTCAAGAAATTGCAGCCCATATTCAAGCAACCCTCGAGGGAGATGCCACATTACAGATTCAATCTGTGTCTTCTATGGATACAGCGACAGAACATGACCTTGTGTTTTTAGCCGACGAGAAATACGCCACGCACCTTAAAAATTCTCCCGCAAAAGCCGTGATCACACATCAAAAATTAGATCTTCCCAAAACACAGCTTATTGTTGCAAATCCAAGACTTGGATTTGCAAAAGCGTTGGAACTTTTCGACCGCCCCAAAGATGTTCGCCCGGGAATTCATCCCAAAGCTTGGGTAGAAGAAGGCGTGGAACTGGATCCTACGGTTACGGTGTATCCGTTTGTAACGATTCGAAAAGGGGCAAAGATTTCAAAAAATGTTATTTTATATCCTGGCACCTATATTGGCCAAAATGTAAAAATAAAAGAAGATGTTATTATTTTTCCGAACGTCACTGTTTTTCCAAACACAGAAATTGGCGCGCGTGTTTTGATTCATGCAGGAACAGTTCTCGGAGATGATGGTTTTGGCTACGTGTGGGATGGCACGCAACATTATAAGATTCCACAAGTTGGGCGTGTCATCATTGAAGACGATGTTGAAGTCGGCGCAAATGCAGCCATCGATCGCGCCACAACGGGCGTTACACGCATTGGAAAAGGCACAAAAATAGATAACATGGTTCAAGTCGGCCATAATGTTGAGATTGGAAAGTTTTGTATTTTATGTGGCCAAGTGGGCTTGGGGGGCAGTACGAAAATTGGAGAGGGCGCCATGTTGGGCGGCCAATCTGGCGTTGCAGATCATGGAAACGTTCCAGCCATGGCAAGAATTGGCGCGAAAACTGGGGTAACAGGAAGGCTCACCACTTCTGAACCCGTGTTCGGGACACCGCCTGTCAAAGGAAGAGATTTCTTTAAGGCGCATGCTGTTTTTAAAAGATTACCCGAACTGCACAAACGCATTCAAAAACTTGAAGCAGAGGTTGAAAAATTATCTGGTCATTCTGAGGTCCGAAGGACCGAAGAATCTCTTCTTTGATTCACGAGATCCTTCGCACTTCGTGCTCAGGATGACATCTTAGTTTTTACCGAACGCGCTTTAAAC
>MGRI01000002.1:5394-12504 GCA_001798105.1 Deltaproteobacteria bacterium RIFCSPHIGHO2_02_FULL_40_11 | reverse complement strand
TTTTATTTGGTATTTTAAGGATAAAAATATATGAAAAAAAGATCCGAAAAAATAGATAAAAAGAGGCAAGAAAAAAATTGGGAAAAAACAGCCCAAGTTTTTGAAACAGAAGCAGGTATTTCTGTGATGCAAGAAAGCAGGGTATTAACACCTTCAGAAAGAAGAAAATTGCTTGGCGCTGGGAAAACAAAACTTATTTCAGTAAGAATTCCAGAAGAAGACATCTCGGCCTTAAAAAATATTGCTGAAGAAAATGATAGAAAGTATCAACAACTTGTTGTTCGTGCGATCGAAAGATTTTTAGAAGATTATTGGCAGATGGGGAAAAAGCTTAAAAAAGAAGGTCATCATTAAATTAAATTCAAAATTAATCAATTGATGTTATTTCTAAAACAATGCCTTTTTGCCAACTCCATAATCCGTATTCAATTTTTAGATTTCCAGAAATTCGATAACGATAGCTTTGATTCTCATGTACGGTAATAAATGGACCTTGAATATGTCGAATCGGAACTTTTTTCCCGTTTGAAAAAATAAATTGATGAGTTCCCAATTGTGCATGATAGGGGGCTGGACGTTTAATTTGACCGATCCAATATCCATACAAATTTGAAGAAAAAGTTCGATCTTTTTGATCGGGTGAAAAAAGAAGTTTTAAATAGCCTCGAATCGTGGGGAGTGGCACATCATCATATGGATAAAAGTCTTGTAAAGTTGAAAATAATTTTACTTCTTTGGGGTCGTAGGCAATATCCAACCCCCTTGGGACAAAGTAGCGTTCTCGTAGACCTTCATGTTTGGCATACACTTCTTTTAAAACAAGTGTCGAAAGATATTTGTCTACCGAGAATAGAGAATCAATGAGGCAATCTGAAAGTTCATGGATATGGGCTTTTCCATTGAGACAGGTCAGTGTGTCTTTCAGAATGCTTTTCATCAGAGATTTTGGAAGAAGAGCGCTTGTTTCAAAAAGTAGATTAGAGACAAATTCTCTTCCAAATTGAACGTCCTGTTCAAGTGCTTTGGTATAAGGAATAGAGGCGCCATCTTTTAAATTTTTTGCGTATTTTGTGTATGGGCCAAAAAACCAATCGGAATTAAAAGAAGACATGTCTCCAACGATCGTTTCTTCTAAAACAAAGGCAGCTAAGAAATCTGCCAGAGCTTCCCGAAGGGGTGTGGGGTGCCCAACGCCTAAAAGAGGTTCTAAAATAACATGGGCGTATTCGTGATAAATAATATCTCGAATTTTTGCGGTATCGAGCTCTCCAATTTTGGTGCCCAGCATGGTATTTTTTGTAAAGATATTAAAACGCGCGGGGTTTGGAATATATTTTAAAAGCCAAGTTCTTCGAAATGCTTTAGGTGGATAAAACCAAATTTCTAGTTTTTTAGAATCTGGGTCGCGAATGGTTTTGGCATTGTTATAGAGCATTTCTTCTGGGATAGGTTGCCCCATCATTGTTTTGGTGAATTTTAAGTACTGATGATAGTCGCTATCCATTTGAACGCGAATGGTAAGTTTCGGGTGATTTAGCCCAATAAATTCATTTCCGAGAAGATTTAAAAATTGTTTATGTGCCTGATGAAGATGGTAAAAAACATTTTCAGCATCTAAGTTTTCATCTGAAATACGAATAGGTGTGTCTTGAAAATAGGGCGATTGGTTTAAAACAGTTTCCCAGGGAGAAATCGAGTAGGTGTTTTGTGTATGTTCTGGATCAACACTTTCAAGGTGCGTGGACGAGCCTTTGACAACTTTAAAGAGCGTATCTTCGAGAAGATCTTCTTTTGGGAGCTCCATGGGAGCATTCAAAATTTTATGCCCAGCATCTGTGGGTTCAATGTAGCGAATGGGATGTTCCTTCGCCCATAAGGGAAAACTCATGAAAAAAAGAAGCATCCACATTCGAAACATTTTAACTCCAAAAGGATTAATCTGGGTAGCCTTTGAGCATGATGACAAAACTACCAAAGATAACAAGAGTCATTAAAGTTACACCCACACTCGCAGCAAGTATGGCCCATGCTGAAGTTCCTGGTTGCGGTGACCACGGGTCAGTTCCACCCCCTAAAAAATCATTCCCGGTTTGACCTTGAAGTGTAAGGGCGAGCGCCTGGAGAGCTTCTAAATCATAAGAGCCATCTTTTAAAGTGAGATCTTCTTTTTGAAGACCTTCCAGAGCTGTCCACATTTTTTCAAAATCAAAAGTCGGGGAAACCCACGCCAATTTCAGTGCCAAAATTTCAAATTCTTCTTTAGAGGGGGCTGTTTCTAATAGAATATTTTGAAATACTTTGAGCTCTGTTTGAAGTTCTTCTTCTGTAAATTCTGGACTTGCCAGCATAACAGAAAGTTTCTGATAAGCGCTTTCAATCGCTGCCTTTTGCGGTGAAGCAAACACCAGCGTGTGTGAGAGCATTGAAAAGACCAGGCTCAATGCTAAAGTTTGTTTCAGTTTGTTTTTCATACTTCCTCCTTTATGTTATGGGGATTAAAAAAGAATAAGCCCCAGATGGTAAAGTCCTGCTGCAGCTCCCATGGCAAGAACAAAGTAGGCTGTTACGACCAGAACTGTGTAAAATCCTTCTGTCATAAAACCACCTCTCACTGATTGACCGAACTCATTTCCTGTTTGTCCTTGGAGCATCTGTGAAATTTTTTGAAAGTTTTCGATGTTGAGGTTTCCGGTTTCTGTTAACAGGTTTTCACTTGAGAGAGAGGCCCACATGTCTTCAAAGTCAAAGGTGGGTGAACCCCACTCAAGTTCTCTCGCCAAATCTTCAAATTCTTCTTTTGAAAGTTGGGCATCTAAAAGGACGTCTTGAAAGGTCTTCAATTCAGTTTTAAGGTCTTCTTCTGTCAATTCTGGGCTTGCCAGCATAACAGAAAGTTTCTGATAAGCGCTTTCAATTGCTGCCTTTTGCGGTGAAGCAAAGACCAGCGTGTGTGAGAGCATTGAAAAAACCAGGCTCAATGCTAAAGTTTGTTTCAGTTTGTTTTTCATAATATTTCCTCCTTTTTGAAACTGCATGTAAAAGGAAAGGTGAAAACTGTCAATAGAGCTTGTCACGAAGTGTGTCCAAAAACTTTGGACACAGGTGTTGACAAAGTGAGGGGTTGCGGCTACATAAGCTGCATGGTTTCAGACTTTCGGCTTTATCTTCAAGAAGAGTTGATTCGAAGAAGTAAAATGAATCCCAGATATTCGCTTCGCGCTTTTTCAAAATCTTTAGGCGTGGAGCCCTCTTTTTTGTCTAAAATTTTACATGGTAAGCGGTCGATTACAGAAGATACGCTCCTTCGTTTTTCAATGAAGTTGGGTTTATCGCCCAAAGAAATGGAGACCTACCAAAAACAGTATGTTTCCAAAGAAAAGCGTGGCAAATGGGATCGCTCAGAAATGTCTTTTCGAGATGTAACGTATGATCATTTCCAGGTGATTGCCGATTGGTATCATTATGCCATCTTAGAACTTTTAACGGTGAAAGGATTTGAGCATTCTACGCGTTCCATTTCAAAAGTCTTAGGAATTTCTGTGCCTGAAGCCAATGCTGCGATTGAGCGATTGATTCGGTTGGGATTTTTACAAAAAAAGAGGGAAAAGTGGGTGAATCTTTCTGGAAATAATACAACACTTGGAAATAAGTTCACAGCTTCTGCCCTTCGTGAACAGCAAAGGCAAATTTTAAAGAAGGCCCTTTTGGCATTGGAAGATGTACCGATTGAAAGGCGGGATCAAACGGCCATGACCATGGCCATTGAAACAAGGCTTTTACCTGTGGCAAAGAAAAAAATTACAGCCTTTCGCAGACGCTTGTGTAAGTTTTTACAAAAAAATACAAAAAAGAGAGATGATGTTTATTTATTATCTTTGTCATTATTCCCAGTCACAACATTAAACCAGAAAAGAAAGAAAATTTTAGCGATGGTTGCGATCCTGTTTGTCTCACTTTCTGTGGCCTATGCCGGACAAGAAAGTCATGGGGTGGGAGATTTAAAGCGAGACGCCATGGTGTCTTCTGTTTTAGATATGGCAGGGTTTGAGCTTCCACAAACACTGGTCCACCCGCAAAGTTTTGAGCTTTTAAGCCCGGCACTGATCCTTCCCATGTTCCCTTTGTCTAAAAATGGGCAGTATCAGGGAGTGATTATTCCAAAAGACTTTTTGGGTGAAGGGCGTGGCATGCACTCTTTTTGGGACACATCTCAAAAATCAAAAGTTTCACACGCTTTTTCACAGGTGCGCTCTTTGGGATTAACACCCATGATGTATAATGGCGATGTATATGGTGTTCAGCCAGATGGCGGAAATATTATTTTTGGACACTCTACGACGTATGGCATTCACTTAAGCTTTGATTTTTTAAATCCATCTGCGTCCAAAAATGATTTTAGGATTCATGATGGAATTTCTTTTGATCCAACAACACCGCTTCACAATGTTGTCGTTCAAACCCATGCTTATTTTAATATGCATTCTGCCTATGAAACGTTAAGTCATTTGGCAGATACAGCGACGTACACGAGACTTTCTTTATACGATGCGGCAAAAGCGCGCTTTGGCTTAAAAACAGAAATTCCCATCAACTTTTTAAAGCATGTGGATGTGCCAGAATTTCCATCTTATACATCGCTTGCGATTCAAACAGACATCCGTGATTTTGATTCCAAAATGCAAAAAAAGATTATCCAGGCACATACAGCGCGCTCCATTGAAACGCAAAAAAATTTAAAACAAGAACTTAAAAAATGGATTGATGCGGAATGGGTCGTAGACCTTAAAGATAAAAATGAATTTTTACAAAAAATATGTGATCACCTGTCCTTTGCCATGCACGTTCCCAAAGAACTTCATCCCAGATGTTATATTGGGGGTTCGTTTGCACCGACGGCATATATTTATCCCGGCGGAGATCTCATTGTTTCAGCAGGCTTAATTGGGCTTTTAAATCATTTGGATGCTTTAACCTTTGTGGTGGCGCATGAGCTGGGGCATTTAATCGGCGGACATGCGCAAAAACGGGTGGAAAGCCAAAGATGGGGGAATTTTTTAGGCTTACTTTTACAATGGGCGGGTGCTGCCTATACTTATAGCGGTGGGGCGGGGACATTGGAGATGGGAAGTTATCTTTCCAATTTATTTGGCGCAAGCGTGATTGAGTCTTTGGCTCAAAAACCTATTTTATCCGTCGTGTCTGCAGGGTTGATGTCTTACAATCGTTCTCAAGAAGATGAGGCAGACCAATTTGGGCATCAAGGAGCATTGGCTGCAGGGGCTGGCCAAACTTCAATTTTACAAGGGTGGCAACAGTTTATGACGCATTTGCAAACATATTATCCCAAAGATACAGGATGGCTCGATGCTTTATATGCATCCCATTCTTCGAATGAAAAACGTTTGTCTGAGCTTCAAAGCGGTTTTGATCGGCATGCATTTTTATACAATAAGTATTTTGAAAATGGTTTGTCCTTAGATGTACATATGCGTTACGCCCAAATGTCAAATTTCTTTTATCGGAAAATGCAGCCTTATTTAGAGGCGCTTTTGGAACAGCAAGATTTGGGGGTAAAACAATCTTTTTCAAGCACATCCTTGTATGATCGTTTTGATCTTCCCGTCAATGTATGTGTGCTCCATGCTTTAGGGGGCGTGCAACCAAAAAAGAATTTTTTTCAAAGACTCTTTGGGTTTTAAAATCTACTTATTTTCTTCTTGAATTCCAATGCGTCTCTTAGATTTTTCTATCTTCGGTGTTTCTAAAAGTTCTCTAAGAGCATTAAATACAATTTTAAAGCTTTGATTATATTTTTTTTCCATTTCGTTGATTTTTCTTTGTAAGTCCGAATGTGTTATGATCATTTCTCTCAATTTTGCAAATACACGCATAATTTCGATATTAACTTTAATAGCTCTTTTGCTTTTGAGGACACCCGAAAGCATGGCCGTACCTTGTTCTGTAAAGGCATAGGGGGTTGCCCGTCGTAAACCGCCCCAACTTGAAGTCACAAATTGTGACTTCAAGTTTTCAAACTCAAGTTTTGTAAGCTGAAACATGAAATCTGAGGGAAATCGATCTATATTGCGTTTAATGGCCTGTATCAAAACCTTGGGTTCAACTTGATAAAGACTTGCAATGTCCATGCTGAGCATCACTTTTCTTCCTCTAAGGATATAGATTTTATGCTCAATATCTAATCTTGAAATGACTTCTTTTTCTGACATAATATGCTCCGTTGCTTTTCGCTAGAGAGACCTTATATTTGAACATGATTTATACAAGGTTTATGCCAAGAGGCAGATTTTTAAATGTCAGTAAAATTAAGAGGTTAGGGAAAAATGTCTTAAAAAGGGGGGTCGGATTTCCGTCCGTGAGCGCTTAATTTCTAAACAACCTGCAAAATCAAAAAATAAACGACAAGTAGGACAAACCCGAGGGGTACGCCAAGACGGGCCCATTCTTTCATCGTAATTTTGAGTTTTCCGGCTACAATAATATTGGGGATGTTTCCGGGAATGAGCATGCCGCCACTGATTAAAAGAGCCAGTAAAATCGATCGAAGTTGGTCCATCGAAAGGGAAGGCGAAACTTCTGCTGCGGCCAAAGTTGCGTTGTCTAAAATGGCTGACAGCGTATTGAGCCAATATAAAACACTGGTTGGAAGTTGAATGACGTATTCATCAATGAGAGGTTTAAACCCTGCGCCTAGGAAAATTAAGGCCATCACAAATACAAAGACTTTGATGGCGCGTACCCAAACATCGGTATGGGTGTCTTGTATCAGGGCTTCTTTTTTCTTCCCTTGCGTTTTTTTGCCATGAAGAAAAGTTCCAATGAGCGCCAATACGAAAATGGAGGGAATAATAAAAACCCCAAAGTTTCGGGCTAAAAACCAAAAATCAGCCTGCATTTTTGAAACAACAATCGTACTTAAGGGTTCTCCAATGGGGGTAAGCGCCGCCCCTAATCCAATGGCAAAGCATGCAATAATGACAATATTGGTTTCTGTTTTTTTGTCTAAGTTAATGACTAAAATAAGTTCTACGAGCACAATGGCTGCGATAATGGCCGTAATCACACTGGATAAGAGCCCCAAAATTAAAATCA
>MGRI01000002.1:0-5357 GCA_001798105.1 Deltaproteobacteria bacterium RIFCSPHIGHO2_02_FULL_40_11 | reverse complement strand
GGCAAACCGTACCAGGTGATCTAAATAGTGGCGTGTGTATTTAAAAAGATAGCCTGCCACCAAGACGACAGAAGAAATAGGAAGGGGTTCTTTAAATGCCTCGTGAATCAAATGCCCGCTCCAGGCGCCAGAAATCGTTGTGGCAGAAATGCCCATCACAAACAAAAAAGCTTCCAGGTTATGTTCAAGCTTTCGGTTGATAAAAGGGCCAAAAAAGGTAACGAGTAAAATCCCTAAAAGTCCAATTTCCATGGTTCCCATATAAAGTTCTTTATATATCAGAAGAAAAAAAATATAAAGGTATTATGAAGCAAGACGTCCTTTTAAAAATTATTTCCAAGCTTTTAAGGGTGGGGTCCCCTGATAAGATTGAGAAGATTTTAAGGACATCCACACAAGCAGAAATTGAGATGATTTTTCAAGAACTCGATTCCGTTCAGAAAAAAGGGCTTCTATCCTCTTTATTTCATAAGCGCGTTGTTTCAAATACCATTCGCGATTTTTCTTCTGAACTTTTAGAAACAATTGTAACCGAAGCCCCTCAAGAATTTATGGCGGGCGTATTACAAGAGCTTCAACCCGACGATGCGGCTGATCTTTTGGGAAAAATTTCAGAAGTTCAAAAACAACGTCTTTTAGATGTTGCGGATCCTGAAAAGAAAAAACAGCTTCAGCGGCTTTTAACTTATAGCAAAGACACAGCGGGGGGCATTATGAACCCAAACGTGTTTGCGCTGATACATACGTCCACCGTTACCGAAGCCATTCATCAGCTGCGAAAACAAACCAAAATAGAAATGGTGTTTTACCTGTATGTCGTGGATGAAGAACGGAAATTGGTGGGTATTATTTCTTTGCGGCAACTCATCATGTCTTCTGGAACATCGGTTTTGAAAGAAATGATGGATACCAATGTTGTGGCTGTGAATGCTTCGATGTCTCAAAAAGAAGTGGCACAAAAAATTTCAAGGTATAATTTTTTAGCCGTTCCCGTTGTGGATGATGAAAGTCGCCTTTTGGGGGTCATTACCGTCGATGATGTGATTGAAGTCGTTCAAGAAGAATCGATGCAAGACCTCTATCGTATGGCAGGGATTGAAAAAGACGAACGTGTTTTTACACCGGTGCGTAGTTCCATTACAAAACGCGCGCCGGGGCTTATGGTTAACTTGGCCACCGCTGTTTTAGCTGCCAATGTGGTGGCCTTCTATGAAGGGACCATTCAAAAAGTGGCGCTTTTAGCCGTATTTTTACCCGTTGTCGCCAGTATGGGGGGCAATGCCGGTACCCAAACGCTCGTCGTTACCATTCGAGGGCTTTCGATGGGAGAATTGGTTTTAAGGGATGTTTGGCGCGCGGTTCGAAAAGAGGTTTTATTAGGGGTTGCCAATGGGATTCTAACAGGCCTCATGATGGCTGTGATTGCCTATGTGTGGAAGGGGATCCCCATGCTGGGTGTTATTTTAATGCTCGCCATGATTGGGAATCTTTTTGTGTCTGGGTTGGTGGGTGTTTTGGTACCCGTCGGACTCAAGGCGCTTAAAATTGACCCTGCGGTTGCCTCAACAGTCGTGGTGACAACATTTACAGATTGCTTTGGATTTTTCTTTTTCCTGGGACTTTCTGCTTTACTGATACAGTATCTTGTTTAATGAAAACCTGCTAACTCGAAAACCCGCCAAACGCACGTGTAATTTTATTCCCTGAAGGAGCCTGTCGGAGGTCGTTTGGCTCGGTCGCGAAGCGCAAACGACCGAGACGGGCAGGCAGCGCTCCGCCGCTGGAGCGGGGCGACTGCCGGTCCTGAAGGGATTAAAATTACACGTGCGTTTGGCAGGTTTTTCAAGCCTTTTTCCTCAAAAACACTTTTTGTAATTCAACGGCCGCAATAATGAAGATAGAAATCCCAAAACATTTGCCCCACTCAAAAAGAGAAAGCGATGTGAGTTCAAAAATGGTTTTCAGATTTGGAATGTAAAGACCTGCCAAGAGTAAAAAAATGGAAATAAGAATGGCAAAAATGAGATATTTATTTGTAAAAAGACCTGTCTTAAAAATAGATTGCGCCCTGGATTGACAATTAAAGGCATGAAAAAGTTGTACAAAGACAAGGGTTGAAAAAGAAAGGGTTCTGGCTTTGGGGAGTGTTGTATTTTCAATATAAAGTTCATAAAGAAAAATCCCTAAAACAATGAGCGACATAATAAATCCATTTAAAAGAACATCATGAATCATGGGCCGTGAAAAAAGAGAAGATTTTGGGTGTCTTGGGGGGCGTTGCATCACATCGCTTGAAGCAGGGTCTACGCCCAGCGCCAAGGCAGGCGGCGTGTCTGTCACCAAGTTGAGCCATAGAATTTGAATGGGTAAAAACGGTAAGGGCAGGGCAAAAAGTGTGGCAATGAGCATAATAAAAATTTCTCCCATATTACAAGAAAGCAGGTAGCGAATAAATTTTAGAATATTATCGTAAATGGTTCTTCCTTCTTCAATGGCTGCCACAATGGTTGCAAAATTATCGTCTGCCAAAACAATGTCTGCCGCTTCTTTGGCAACATCTGTGCCAGCTCTTCCCATGGCAATGCCGATATTGGCGCGCTTAATGGCAGGGGCGTCGTTTACGCCGTCACCTGTCATGGCTACAATTTGATTTTGCCTTCGAAAAGATTCCACCACTTTTAATTTAATTTGGGGGGAAACACGGGCTAAAACGGTGTGCTGCGTCATGGCTTCATCAAAAGCAGCGTGACTTAAATTCTCCAATTTTTCAGAATGAATCACTTGGGCTTTATTTTTTGCAATTCCCAGTTTTTCGCCAATATAGGTTGCGGTATTCAGATGATCTCCTGTTAAGATCAGCGTTTGGATGCCAGCTTCTTGGCATTTTTGAATCGCAAGCGGGGTTTCTTTTCGAATGGGATCTGAAATGGCAACAAATCCCAGTAAAATTAAATCTTTTTCAAGGAAGGTGGGGCGTTGATGTTTTTGGGCATCCGATATTTTTTGAGTGGCCATGGCCAAAACCCGAAAGCCTTGTAAGGTATAGGTATCTACTTTTTTTTGAAGCGCTTCTTTTTGGGAGGCCTCTAAATGCGAAATTTCTAAGATTTTTTCAGGTGCGCCTTTGGTAAAAATATAAGTTTCCTGCGTTTTTTGGTCTGTAAAGACCTTGCTCATGCATTTTCGAAGGGTGTCGAAATGAGCTTCATTTAGAAATCGAAAACGTTCTTGAAGTTCTTCATTAAAATATTTTGCTTTTGCAGCCATGACCATCAGTGCAACTTCTGTGGGGTCTCCAAAAGCTTCCCAGGTGTTTTCTTTAACTTGAAGGGTTGCATTGTTACACAAGGCGGCTGCAGTGAATAAAAGTTCCTGGTCTGGTGTGAAATGCGTTATTTTTTTGCCTTCCATTAAAAAATCACCTTCAGGTTCAATGCCGTGTCCTGTAATTTGAATTTCTTGTTCCGGAAATAAAATGGTTTGTGCCATCATTTGACCTTGGGTGAGGGTCCCGGTTTTATCTGAGCAGATCGTTGTCACTGCACCTAAGGTTTCAACGGCAGGAAGCCTTCGAATAATTGCTTTTTTCTTTGCCATGCGTTGTACGCCCAGAGCTAAAGCAATGGTAACGACCGCCACCAAGCCTTCAGGAATACAAGAGACCCCCAAAACGACAGCCGTTTTGAGCATCATGAGGGTTGGAAGTCCTTGTAAAATGCCAATCGTTGCCACCAATAAACATAAAATAATGGTGAGCATGACCAGGTTTTTTCCGAGCGCTTTCAGTTTTAATTCCAAAGGCGTGGGTTGGTCTTTAATTTCTGTAATCAGATGCGCGATTTTTCCAAGTTCTGTATCTTCGCCTGTGTGGGTAACAATGACTCTGCCATGCCCAGACGCAACGGTAGAGCCTCGATAAACCGTATTGATCCGGTCTCCAATTGAGATATTTTTTTTATCAAGTGTTTCTTTTGTTTTTAAAACGGGAAGCGATTCTCCTGTGAGAAAAGATTCCATGGTGGATAGATGAATGAGTTCAAAAAGGCGTCCATCGGCTTGAACCATATCGCCTTCTTCAATGATTAAAATATCTCCGGGAACGACTTCTTGCGTCGGAATGATTTTTACTTTTTCCTCCCGCATGACACGTGCTTTGGGAGATGCGCTTTTTTTCAAGCTTTCGATGGTTTTTTCAGCCTTGTATTCTTGATAAAATCCTAAAAGAGTGTTGATGACAACAACGGCCATAATGACAATCGCATCTTTGACCTCGTGCGAGACATAAGAAATGGCGGCAACTCCCATGAGGACCAAAATCATAAAATCTTTAAATTGTTTGAGAAACAGGGTTAGAAGATTGAGAGTTTTTCCCGTGGGAATTTTATTGGGCCCAAAATAAGACAAGCGTTTTTGGGCTTCAGCTTCCGAAAGTCCAGATTCAAAGTTTGAGCGAAGTTCTTGGCAAACGGTTTCGGCTTCTTTTGTATAGGCTTCTTCGTCAATCAAAAGAGATGTGGCTTGATAGGGCATTAAAAAAGAGAAAGTGCTTGTGCTTGTGGCTGCTCAATTTTAGGAGCTTTAAACAAGCACGCTTTCACATGGGCCAGCGTTGCAGCCCGCCTTCGTTTGAGTGTTTTTAAAAATTCTCCAAATATTTTTGCGGTGAGCAGACAATCGCCAACCGATCGGTGCCGGGTATCCAGTTGCTGGCGAATTTCAAAGCGAGCGGCAATGGCATCGAGATTATGTTTTTTTTCATAAGGGTAGAGCATCCTGGAAAGCTGTAAAGTGTCTAAGCAGGGATTATTGAGGCTGACCCTAGGGAATCTTTTTAAATAGCGCTCAATAAAGCTTAAATCAAATTCAGCATTGTGTGCCAGGAGGACCTTGTTGCCAATAAAGTGAATAAATTTGGGAAAAACTTCTTCAATGGTGGGTTGGTCTTTAATATCTTGATTTGTAATGCCATTTACAGCCGTGGCCGCTTTTGGGATTTTGCGCTGAATATTAACGAGCGTACTAAAGATATCCCCCGTGGGTTGGTCGCCTTTCATTTTAATGGCCCCAATTTCTAAAATATCGTCGTTTTGATTGGCATATAAGCCCGTTGTTTCAAAATCGAAAATAACGTACTCTAAATCATACAACGAAACCTTGGACATTTAAAAAGGGTAACGTGTCTAACGCCCAAGCTCAAGTAAATAGTGTCATCCTGATGTGCGAGGGGACTTTCTCGCACCTTCGGTGCTCGAAGTGAAATGTGCCGAAGGCACATTTCATCCTGAGCGAAGCGAAGGATCTCTTACAAATAATATCGAAATCCAATATGCACATCAAAGTTTCCGCCCACGCTTGGA
>MGRI01000001.1:3485-12504 GCA_001798105.1 Deltaproteobacteria bacterium RIFCSPHIGHO2_02_FULL_40_11 | reverse complement strand
GCATAGATGGCACATGGGAAGGAAAAATTGAATGCCCAGAAATTTCAGCGAGCTATGATCTTAAACTTTGGGCAAAAGCAGACAAGAAAAACAGACTTACGGTGTATGCTAAAACGGAATACGCTATTTTAAATGTGCAAGAAGCAAAACTTTCTTTTTCAGACGTACATTCTCCTACAAGTTTTAAAGCGTTGATGTTTGAAGAAATTACGATTCCCAATACAGATTATTACCACGTATTCCGCTTTGAGTTTTTTGGAAGTGTCATGGATGCCACAACGATTGAAGGATTTGTGGAGCATTCTTTTGACGGCCATCCCTATTTATTACGAGATTCGTGTGAATTTTCTTTAAAGAAAATTTCTAAGAATACAACGCCACCCTGGCTGAAGAAGAAGAAGAAGTAAAAAACCAGAAATTTTAGTATTTAATGAGCGGAAGTAAAGCGGAGCGTGGCGCCGTTCTGGTTTTTTACTTCTTCTTATAATGAATCTCGACTGGAATGCCCCAATACCCATGCGTTTGCCGTATTTGATTTTTTAAATACCTGTCATAAGCCTTGGCAATCCCTTGCGGCATATTTACATGAACCTCAAACTTAGGAGGAGCATTGTGCGATTGGCGAATATCAAAAAACCTCATTTGATTACGATACCCAAAACGTGCCACCCTGGGATGCGGAGTTTTCCCCACCCACATTTGAAAATTTTCTTTCAGCTTGTTGCCATCGATCACTTGTTCTGAAAAAAGCTTCATTTGAAGTGCAAGTTTAAAAATGTCTTGAATATTACGCCTGTCTTTTCCAGAAACAAAAATAAAGGGGATCTTATCAAAATGTCTAAACGCATGCCCAATTTGTCTTTGCCAATAGAGATTCGTTTTCTTCTCTTCTGGTAAAAGGTCCCATTTATTAATTAAAATCACAACCCCTACCCCGCGGTCCCATGCAAGACTTACAATTTTTTGATCCTGCTCCCGGGGGCCTTCAAGGGCATCCAGCACCAGAAGTAAAACGTCTGCCTGATCTAAGGTTTCAATGGCCTTTAAGGTGCTCAGCTTTTCTACTTTTTCATGGACCTTACTTTTCTTTCGAAGCCCAGCGGTATCAATAAATACATATCTTTGATGGTCTACTTCCACGCTCTCATCAATCGTATCTCGCGTTGTTCCTGCAATTGGGCTTACAATCATACGATCTTGCCCCAATAAGCAATTCATCAGTGTGGATTTTCCCACATTGGGTCGCCCCATGAGCGCCACGCGAATTTCACGATGGTATTTCTTCTTTTCCTCTTGTGGGAGCGCAAAGGATTTTTCAATTGTGTTTAAAAGCCGATGCATCCCTTCATTTTTTTCTGCTGCCATTGGAATAAAAGGTTGATTTAAAAACTCTGAATACTCTTTTTCGTGTTCTTTGAAATATCGCGTATCTACTTTATTCACTGTAAAAATAATGGGCTTATTTTGATGGCGAATTTTCGATAAGAGCTCCTGGTCCAATTGCGTAAGAGCTGTTTGCCCATCGCACATAAAGATAAATCCATCGCTTGCATTTAAAACGGTTTCATATTGTTTTTGAACCTCTGTAGACAGAAAATCTTTCTTTCCCATTTCAAACCCACTGGTATCAACCAAATCAAAACCAAATTTTTTCCAATGAACTTTTTCAACCTGGTAGTCGCGCGTAACTCCAGGAATCTTTGCGACAACTGCTTTTTGCTCTTTAACCAGGCGATTAAAAAGAGTGGATTTGCCCACATTGGGCCTCCCAATGAGTGTAATTTGAAACTTAGACATCTTCGTTTAAAATTTGTAAAGCAGCGCTGGCAGCATGTTGCTCGGCTTGTTTTTTATTTTTTCCAGAACCAAAGGCCAGGGGTTTTTGGCCCAAAGAAACGGTGACATGGAAAACTTTATTATGGTCTGGGCCTGTTTCTTTGGTAACGGTATATTTTGGAATTTGTTTATATTTCTTTTGAATTTGTTCTTGAAGTCGGGTTTTAAAATCAAGATCAATGTCTTCTTGGGTGCATCTCTTCAGTAAAAATTGAAACTGTGCTTCAATCAAACGATATGTGGTTTGATACCCTGCATCCAAATACAGGGCACCTAAAATGGCTTCATACGTATTTGCCAAAATCGATTTCTTCTCTCGCCCCTTGGTGCGTTCTTCTCCTTTACCTAAAAACAAAAGCTCGCCTAGGTTTAGTTTTTTCCCCATTTCTGCCAATTGGCGGGTATTCACAATCGAAGCGCGAAGCCTGGATAAATCCCCTTCCGTACGGTCTGGGAAAATACGTAGCAGGATGTCTGTAATCACCAAGTCCAAAACAGCATCCCCCAAAAATTCAAGCCTCTCATTGTCCTCAAAACTCTCAATGTCTGAAATTTCATTGGCGTAGGACTTGTGGGTTAAGGATTTTTTAAATAATTTCAAGTCCTTAAAGGTATATCCTAAAGAAGTTTCGATGGATTGAAGATGGCCTTCGAGTTCGTGCATGGTGCCCAATTTATACACGGTTTTAGGGGGTGGGTCAAACACCCCCTAACCTGGACGTTGACTTTTAGAATAGATGCCAATACACATCTGGGAAACCCATGAAAAAATATTTCAGTCTTTTTATTATTATAACATTACTTTCACCTACCCCTTCTTTTGCCAAAGACAACTGTGAAAAATTTATCGATGCCACGCCGAAAACAACCGTTTCTGTCGCACAAACGCCCAGTCGCAAAAAAGCTTATTTAATTACATTGGTGACGTGGGGAGCGGGGATGACCTTGGCTTCTCAGGTAAGTAATCAACTTTCCTTTTTAATTGGCGCTGCCGTGATGCTTCTTGGAAGCCCCATTCTGGAACCTTTAACTTCAAAAATAAGACACATCGTCTTTTCTGCGCACCAAAACAAACAAGGTAAAATAGAGCCCAAACTGACAAAACAATGGCTTCAAACACAGGGCAGTTTTTCATTAAACGCCCAAATGAGTCGAAACTTACACGTGGAAGCCATCCAAACCATTCAAGTGCATCTTACTCCAGAACTTGTTGTCACTTTAAAAAAGGATCCTGCACTCGGCATACAACTCATTCGAGATAAATTGCTTTCACTTTCACACACTTTTCAAACCTATTTTGAAGATATTCCAGAAGACGATGAAGAAATGGCAAGCGCCATTTATGAGGCTCTCATCAAACATTTAGATGATCCACAAATCTTGTTTCCAGCATCAGAGCAAAACCCATATTTAACCTTTTGGCTTGCGTACAATCCTCAGTAAAGCTAACCTTTCCGTGACATGATATTGCCTCTTATACGTTTTCTGGGCCATGGACTTGGCACTTTTATTTTCCATTTTGCTCCCATTCGGAAAAAAATAATTCTTCAGCAAATAACAAAAGCGTACCCAGAAAAAACACAGCATGAAGTTCATACATTGGCTCGCAAAAATTACCAGCATTATGCCCTGCTTTTTTGGGAAGTTCTTTTCTTTCGGCGCAAAAAAGACTTTGAAAAATATGTTGAGGTTTCAGGCTACGAACATGTTGAAAATGCCCTAAGAAAGGGCCAAGGCGTTTTGCTTGTGGGATCACACATGGGTAATTTTGAAATTACGCTTCGCGCGGCCTTCTTAAAAAAATTGGAACTTTATTTTGTCGTAAAGACAATCCGCGTAAAGGTGCTGAAATGGATTGTCGATTTCTTCCGAAAAAACAAATATTTAAAACTCATTCAATCAGAACACACGTATACAAAAATTTTAGAACTCTTAAAGAAAAACCAAGCCATTGGATTTGTCATCGATCAACACAAAGAAAAACGCGGTATTTATGTTAGCTTTTTTAATCGCCTTGCCGCCACAAATTCATCGATTGTTTCTTTGGCCATGGCATCGGGCGCTTCCATTGTACTTGGACAAACCTATCGGACTCCAAAGGGTTCATTTCGCATTTCCTTTGCCCCCTTCCCTTTAACACGCACACAAAATCAAGATTTTGATCTTTTCTATAATACCCAAGAAATCACCTGTAAGATTGAAGAATGGATTCGCATACACCCTGAACAATGGCTTTGGGGACACAGAAGGTGGAAAGGGACTTACGAAGGAAATCAAAAAATAAAGCCTACACTCCCCTATTCAAGAGCAGCGTATGCTGAGTATCTTTCAAAATCGCTGCAAACAGATCTTTTCCCAGGCGATGGCTCGCATCCGCCAAAATCTCTAACTTTTTCTTTTTAATATAAGATGTCATTAGGGTCTCGTCGGGATTGTATGGGGTTACGTGCTTAACATAACTATTGACTCTGTTAAGTTTTTAGAAAACTGCGCAGCTTTTTTGTGCATCCGGGTCAGATCCCTTTGCCTATTTTTTGTGAAATCCCCGATCAATCCACCCGCCGCCTAAAAGCGTTTCATCTTCATAAAAGACAGCGGCCTGGCCAGGGCAAACAGATTTATGCGGTTTATGAAAGTAAACCTTGAAGGTTTGAGAATCCCCCGCTTGTTCCAAACTCGCCTCGATTTCAGTTTGGCTATGGCGAATTTTAAGATGAATGTTGGGGCTTGAAGGTTGGCGCAACCAATTTACATTTTGAACAATCAGACCATCCATATAAAGCTTATCTTCGGATCCCACCGTTACTGTTTTTGAACTTTGGTTCACATCTAAAACATATAAGGGATGGGCGGGATTGGAAATGCCTAACCCTTTTCGCTGGCCAATCGTGTAATGATGATACCCTTCATGTTTTCCAATGCTTGAACCATCTTCTGAAATAATTTCACCGCCTGTATCGAGATTTTCACCTTTTTCTTCAAGATGTTCTTGAATAAATGCCTTATAGTTATTGCTGGGGATAAAACAAATTTCCATGCTTTCTGCTTTATGGGCATTGGGAAGATTGTACTTTTGGGCAATGGCTCGAACCTCAGGTTTGGTAAGATCGCCCAAAGGAAAAAGTAAAAACGGAAGTTCTTTGGGATCGGTTCCAAATAAAAAATAGCTTTGGTCTTTTTGCCTGTCTTTGGCTTTTAAAAGTTCATACTCCCCCAACGTTTCGTTATACAGATTTCGCACATAATGCCCTGTGGCAAGATAATCGGCATTAAGCTCTCTGGCCTTTCGAATCAAATGATGAAATTTTACATCTGTATTGCATCTGACACAGGGATTGGGTGTGCGCCCTTTCAGATATTCATCTACAAAATAATTGACGACTTTGTCTTGAAACACGTCTTCAAAATTTAAAACATAATAGGGAATTTCTAAAATTTGAGCCACTCTACGGGCCACATCCACTTCTTTTAAAGAACAACAACTATCAAACCGCGTATCTTCCAACTTGGACTGATCATAAAGCTGCATAGAGATCCCAATGACTTCATGGCCCTCTTCTTTTAAAAGGGCTGCAGCCACAGAGGAATCCACGCCCCCAGAAAGGGCTACGACCACACGTTTTTTTCTTGTTTTTAATTTTCCCGTTTCCATTTTAAGAAAGTCTTTGTACCACAAAAGGCAAGACTTCAAAAAGCCTATTTAGGTCTTCACTTGAAGTTTGCGCCCCTAAGCTGAACCGAATAGAACTTAAAGCCAAGGCTTCATCGTACCCCATGGCCATCAGTACATGAGAAGGCTCCAGGGACCCCGAAGAACAAGCCGCACCCGATGACGCACAAATTCCTTCTAAATCTAAATTTAAAAGAAGCGCTTCGGATTGAATTTTGGGAAATGTCACATTCACTGTATTACACAGCCTAGGGGCGCCTTCACCATTGATATGCACTTCAAAATTTTCTTTACAAAAAGACTCAAGTCTTTCTTTATGTTTTTGAATCTGGACGATTTCTTCTTTCATTTTTTCTTTTAAAATTTCACAGGCTTTTCCAAACCCAACCATGCCCGCCAAATTCTCAGTGCCACCTCTTCTTTTTCTTTCTTGATTCCCGCCATGAATTAATGCTTCAAGCTTCAACCCTTTTTTGAGGTACAAACCTCCTACCCCTTTTGGACCATACATCTTATGAGTAGATATGGATGCCATATCAAAAAGATTAAAATCCAATTCCATTTTCCCAACCGCTTGAACGATATCTGAATGAAAAAGAATACCCCGCGCTCTGGCCAACGCAGAAATTTCTACAATCGGCTGAATGACACCTGTTTCATTGTTTGCGGTTTGAATGGAAATGAAAATGGTTTGAGGCGTAAGTGCTTTTTCAAGTTCCTCTAAAGAGATAAGTCCCGCTTCATTGACATCTAAATAGGTAACCTGAACGCCTTTAGATTCTAAATATTTACAGCAATCTAAAATAGAAACATGCTCCACTTTGGATGTCACAATATGATTGCCCTTGGATTTTAAAAATTCCAAAGCACCTTTTAAGGCAAAATTATTGCTTTCGGTTCCCCCACTTGTAAAAACCAAGGTATCGGAATCTACGCCAAAAAAACCCGAGACCTTTTCTTTGGCGACCATCAGCGCTTCTTTGGCCTGCCTGCCAAACGCATGAATACTCGATGGATTTCCATATGCCGTAGATAAAAACGGAAGCATCGCCTCCCCTACTTCAGGATAAGGCGGGGTAGTTGCGTTATAGTCAAAATAAATGGGTTTCATTTCCTTGTTAAGTACTGGAGCTGATTTAAAAAGTCAAACAGGTTGATAATCTTGGCCGTCATCCTGAGGCGAAGCCGAAGGATCTTATGAGTTAGTTTATTAACTTAACATAACATTAATTCTGGTTATGTTACAAAGGATTGCGTTATGTACCAACTATGTTATTATAATGTTATAACTCATTGGAGGCTTTATGAAAAAAAAACTTATAAAAATTGGAAACTCTTTAGGGATTACCCTTGAAAAACCCATTCTTCAATTGCTAAAAATCACAGCGAAAACTGAGCTTGAAGTCATCACAGATGGCCAGAGGCTCATCATTGAACCTTCTCACAAGTTTAGAGAAGCCGTTGAAAAAACTTCCAAAAAGTTTTCTAAAACCTTTAAAAAATTAGCAAAGTGACATGGTTCGATATCTCACGCTTAGCGAAGTTCTAGAAATACATACCCATCAAATTGATACGTATGGCGGCTCGCATGGCATTCGGGAACAAGGATTGTTGGAATCCGCCTGTGCTCAACCCATGATGTCATTTTCCGGCCATGAACGCTACGCCCCCCTATTTGAAAAGGCTTCAGCATATGCTTTTTTTTATTACCAAAAATCATCCCTTTATTGATGGCAATAAGCGAACCGGCCTCCACTGTGCGCTTGTTTTTTTATACTTAAATGGAGTTGAAATTGATATTTCTCAAGATGAACTTTATAAAAACACATTGAAACTGGCCGAAAGCAAAAAAACACTTACAGAATATGCAGGCCTCCTTGCCCTTCATGCGCTGAAATCATAAAACCATCAATGTCATGCTGTTAATCGATGTTTTGGAAACGGACTAAAATGGGTTAAAGTAGATGTTTTTATGTCCCATACTTTTTGGCATATTCTTTAAGAACTTCTCGCATGAGGCGCTGATATTTACTGTTAGATTTATCAGCTTTTTTTCTAAAAAAATCTAATGTGTTTTGTTCTACATCAATGGTAATTTTTTTAGTTTTAAAGCTCTCTGCAAGCTCCTCTGGAGAAGGTAAATCATCTTTTATAAAAGTTAATTTACCGTAAGGTCTATCAGGATCTAATTTTATTTTTCTTTTCATATATTTTTTTCTCCTTTCGCCAAGATCCAGCGCCTATGATTCTAATTCGACCTGGTCTGGCGTATCGAACGGCTAAAACAGTTCCTTCTACTTTTCCAAGACAAAAGAACCTATGTTCTATCGCGGTATGTTTTTCATCTGTAAAAATAACCCGCTTTGGATCCAAAAATGCTTTGGCTCCTGTTTCAAAATCATATCCATGTTTTTCAATGTTCTTCTTTTCCTTTTCTTCATCCCACTCAAAATCCCCAAAGATGACTGTTTTACTCATAATTATATAAATAGAATACTACATATAATCATATTTATCAATACCCCTCCTCCTAGAGACCTTAAAATCCGAGGCAATCCTGAAAAGTGATCATTTTTTAATCAGACATGTTTAAAAGATAGACAGGTATTTAAGAGAATATAAATCATTAAATAAATCATAACTCATTGAGTTTACATGTATTTTAACGCAACCTCATTCTTAGCATGGAAGTTGCTTAAGTCTTAAGCAACCGTGGGAAGATATAAATCGTCCCAAAATAAAAGGAGGATTTTAGATGAAGAATAAAATAATGGTCTTCTTAAGTTTGGGTTTTCTATTATGTATACCATCAGCAGTTTTTGCTGAAGGAGATTCTATCGAGGTATTAAATTCAAAATGTACCGTGACAGTAACCTGTCTCTATGTAAGTACTTTACAATACGGACCTCATGGAAGCTTAGAGATAAATCAGTCTCCTGATTGCACGCAGGATAGTCTTAAAAATGAGGGGATATTAGCCCTTGAGAAAGAGGGAGCAAGAACGGTGACAATCTCTAAACTTGAATCTCATGATTCAATGAGAGGCAGATGGGGAACAGCAAGTTTTCATGATATGGAAGTAACAATTTTTAAAACATCTGAAGAATCAAATCTTTGCAAAAATACTTTCAGAATCGAAGTTTTCAAAAAATAAGAGCGATTAATAACTGGCAGGCGATTATCCTTACTATCTTCTGGATTGAAGTTTTGCTAAGAGACGTAAGAATTCAATATAGAGCCATACCAAGGTTACAAGGAGTCCAAAAGCACCGTACCATTCCATGTATTTGGGAAGCCCACGTTCGGCGCCGTGTTCAATAAAATCGAAGTCCATCACCAAGTTTAAGGCCGCGACAATAATAATCACAACGCTGAGTCCAATACTTAAAGGGGAGCTATCGTGTAAGAAATTCATGGGAACACCAAAAAAACCCAGAATCATTGAAAATAAATATAAAAAGAAAATGCCACCGGTTGCTGCGGCCACGCCCAGTTTAAAATTTTCCGTAGCTT
>MGRI01000001.1:0-3460 GCA_001798105.1 Deltaproteobacteria bacterium RIFCSPHIGHO2_02_FULL_40_11 | reverse complement strand
TAAAAGTGCAAACAACGTTCCCATCGTTCCCACCAAGGCTTGAAACACAATCCCTGGATAGCGTTGTTCAAACATGACACTTAAAGCCCCCATCGCCAAGCCTTCAAGCACTGCATAGGCGGGGGCTGTTACACCTGCCCATTCTTTCTTAAATACAGTGACCAGCGCTGCAATGAGCCCACCGATGAGCCCAAGCATCATAAACCCACCATAAGCCGCAGGGTTTTCAAGACATTTATGCCACGTAAAAGCTGCTGAAAAAATGAGAAGTGCCGTTAAAATCATGGTTTTATTCACCGTGCCACTCAAAGTCATAGCAGCCTGCCCCACATAGCGATTGACACCCTGAAATGTTTTATCTGATAAAGCTGGATTACTAGATCGAATCATGTGCTCCTCCTTTTATAAATTCCTTGTCACTTAAAATAATCACCTCTATAGTAAAGTCAATGTCACTGGATGTCATTAAAAAAGCAATTCGAGATATTCCTGATTTTCCAAAAAAAGGAATTATCTTTAAAGACATTACGCCCGTTTTAAATAACCCCGAACTTTTTCGAAAAACCATTGATATTTTACACGAACGCTATGAGGGTGAAAAAATTGATAAAGTTGTGGGTGTGGAATCCCGCGGATTTATTTTTGGCGCGGTTTTGGCCTATACGCTCGGCGCTGGCTTTACCATTGTCCGGAAAGTGGGAAAACTGCCCTATAAAACCATCAAAAAATCCTACGATCTGGAATACGGAACCGATCACCTGGAAATGCACGAAGATTCTATTTTAAAAGGTGAACGCGTTTTGATTATCGATGATTTGCTGGCCACAGGCGGCACCTGTGAAGCCACCGCCCACCTGGTGGAACAACTGGGGGGCAAAGTGCAAAGCTGTGCGTTTGTCATTGAACTTACGTTTTTAAAGGGCAAAGAGCGCCTTAAAAAATACGACGTTTTTTCAATGATTCAGTATTAGAGATCCTTCGCTTCGCTCAGGATGACACCCTTGTTTTTTCGAAAATTTCTGATATAAAATCCCTCTCCCCTGCATCAAAGGACATTTTTTATGCTTAAATATTTGATCATGATGACATGCCTCGTTTTATCTGCTTGTGGCACAGATTCTTCCTCCCCAAGCACTTCTTTCCCCACAGGACCTTTCGATTTAGAATCTTTGAACTGGACTCAAACAAACGGAACTTATTTTTTGGTTGTTGGAGGTGGAAGTTCTCCCAAAAGCTCCCAATTAACTTTAGAATATAACCTTGAACTATTTTCGGAACTTACACAAACTTATGGACATTCCGATGCCTTTGATACGTATTTATTTGGCGCAGGCCATCAAAAAAATGAATTAGACGTTAAAGAAAAACTTTCAAATTTATCGGACATGGATCAAGAACTTTTAATGCTCTACCACAATGAAAGCGATGCCATTACAACCTATCGACATAACCATTTGGAAGGAATCTTAAATGGCTCTTCATACCGCAACAATGTTTTATCGGCCCTTCAAAGTATTTCTCAAAACATAACATCCCAAGAAGATAAATTTCGTTTTTATTTTACAGGGCATGGGTCGCCCGAAACCACTGAAGAAAAGCATTATCATAATAATAAATTTCATCTTTGGGAAGATACTGAAATAAATGTTCAAGACTTTATCAACGCTTTGGATCAATTTCCAAAAGAAGTGCCTACCCAAATTCTAATGGTTCAATGCTACGCAGGTGGTTTTGCAAGACTGATTTATGAAGGGGGAAAATCTCAAAACGGTTTAAGACCGCATAACCAATGTGGTTTTTTTGCATCTCTCCCCTCCGAAACTTCAGCCGGATGTTCTCCAAGCCTTAAAAAACGAAAAGAATATAGTCAGTACTTTTTTTCTGCTTATCGCAAACACACTGAAGAAGGTGAAACCGTTCAAGCAGACGCAAATTTAGATGGCATCATTACATCCAATGAAGCACACGCTTATGCACTTGTGGCAGACGAAAGCATTGATACCCCCATCACAACTTCAGATTTTTTACTCATAAATCACCCAGATATTGAAACACCCAAAAACCATGAAAAACAGCCGATTGTAAACTGGATTCAAACCATGGATCCCCTTCGCCAAAAAGTTGTTGATGGACTTTCAAAATCTCTCAATCTTGAAATCACCCCGATGCTCAATCTTAAAGATATCAAAGAGCATGGCAAAAATTTTGTTGAAATAGAAAGTAAGGCCTTACAAGAAGTCTACCCCAATACCAAAGATAAATATGAAGAACTGAAAAAGAACCTCATGACGCCGATCCATGAACAATACCCAAACATTTTTCATACCAGCCCTGCGTTCGAAAATTTGCCCTTTTGGAAACGAAATTTCTTTTATGCCCTCCTTACAAACCACCCCGATTATACGGAACTCTCTCAAACAAAAGCATTTTTAGAAAATACATTGATTCCAGATTTCGAAAAGTATGAAAATCAAATTGCGTATTATCAACGGCTCATCACGTTAATCCTGGTTGAAATGTACAAACAAGAGCTTCTAAAAAGCAAAGACGCTGCGTTGAAAAATAAATTCAAACAGCTTGTCGCCTGTGAAGATCAGTCTTATTTTTAGGGTAAAAACTGTAGCGGATCGATGGGGTCCTTCGCTTTTCGAATTTCATAATGCAAATGGGGTCCCGTGGAACGTCCCGTTGAACCGACCAAAGCAATAATTTGTCCGCGCTTGATGCGATCGCCTTTTTTCACCAAAAGCTTTGAGGCATGTGCATAAATCGTAGAATACCCTTCCCCATGATACACGATGGTAAGATTTCCATACCCAGACTCTTTCCCACTATAAATCACACGCCCTGGCGCAGAAGCTTTAATGGGTTCTCCTGTTTTGGCTTGAATATCGATGCCATGGTGTGGTGTTCCCCACCTGTACCCAAACTTTGAAGTTACCTTTCCATGTACCGGCCAAATAAAACGGTTGATCGGCGGAATCGTATAGGCAGCTTTTTGAATATGCTGTGTTTCATTTTGAAGCTCATGTCTGGGAAACGTTAAATTGACGGCCTCAATCTTTTCCAACTCCAAATGCTTAGACAAATCCGCCCACCCATTCAACTTAGCAAGCGTTGAATGACTTAATTGATACCGCTTGGCAATGCGCTCCAGGGTTTCCCCTTTTTTGACTGTATGCTGATCTTGAATCGGTAAATACGCACACCCACCAACGTACAAGGCTATGAAAAACAAACTCAGAAACTTCATCTAACTTTCTTATCGGTTTTTTACAGGGGATACTTAATGAATCGCCCACTTTACCACAAGAAACCCAAAAATCAAAAGGACAAAAAAGAGCAAGGTTAAAAGGTTAAAATATCGGTCAATCGTCGTTTGAATGCGGGGTCCAAACTTATAAATGAGGGCAGAAACCAAGAAAAACCGGGCCGATCGGCTTATAGCAGAGGCAATGAC